>JAUNUL010000397.1 GCA_030538175.1 Propionibacteriaceae bacterium
CCCGCCGCTGAGTGAGGCCTAAGGACGGGCGCTTGCGGCTGATGACGCCCAGGAACGCAGAAGGGGTGGAGCTCCAGATCGGAACTCCACCCCTTCTGCTTGTCTATCCGGCCCGGTGGCCGGAGCTGACTCACCAATACACGACCACGCGATCGCCGACGCGGACCTGGGTGTCATAGAGCCACTGCAGCCCTGCGTAGTCGCGGATGTTGACGCAGCCATGGGAGGCGCCGGCGTACCCGCGAGCGGCGAAGTCCGAGGAATAGTGGACTGCCTGGCCGCCGGAGAAATACAGCGAGAACGGCATCGGGCTGTTGTAGAGCCAGGACCATTCGTCACGCACCTTGCGCTGGACCGAGAACGTGCCCTCGCGGGTCGGGGTCTTGGTCGAGCCGAAGCGGGCATCGAACTCACGGACGACCTGGCCGTCGATCATCCACCGCATCTTGCGGTCGGACTTGGAGATGCACAGCACGCGGCCGGTGCGGCAGCGGGCATCGACGCTCGGGCCGGGGCGGACGATGCTGAAGCGACCGTTGACGAGGCTGATTCGTCCACGCTCGAAGTCCTGGGTCCAACCGCCATCGACGGGGGTCTCGTCACCGATGGGGGCACCGAGTGTGCCGCCCTCATAGCCCTGGCGGGCGTACTCACCGAGAATGGCGCCGCGCACACCGAACGCGCCGGTGGCGGGCTTCCAGACGATGATGCCATTGACGAACCGGGTGACCCGGGCGCCGCCCCGGCCGGCGAATTCACTGGTGGTCGGCAGGCTCATGACGCCGCCCGGGCCGCCGAGGCTGGCGTACGCCACCCCGATCGAGCCATAGACCGCATGCGCCCCGGTGCCGGGGGACCAGATGATCTGCCCGTTCTCATAGGTCTGCACACGTGAGCCACGCGCACCGGCCACCTCACCCGTGCGGGGCAGGCCGAGCACACCGCGCTCGAAGCGGTGAGCGCCGTAGGTGGAGAAGATCGCGCCATAGACTGGCTGGGCACCGGTGGCGGGGGTCCAGAGGATCACGCCACGCTGGAAGTTGACCGCACGGGCACCGCGACCGGCGGTGAACTCACTGCTGGTCGGCAGGCCGAGGACACCGGCCTCGCCGCCGAGGGACTGATAGGTCTGCAGGATCGCGCCATAGAGCGCGCTCGCCCCGGTGCGGGGGCTCCACACGATGACACCGTTCTCGAAGCGCGTGACACGCGATCCGGCGACCCCGCCCGCTTCCTCGCTGGAGGTCGGACGGCCGAGGCGACCACCTTCCCAGCCCAGCGACCCGTAGGTGCCATAGATGGCGCCATACACCGCGTACGCCCGGTTGGTCTCGTTGTTCTTGATGATGACGCCGTTGGCGAACCGCACGACGGTGGTGTTGTTCTGTCCCTGGAATTCAACGCTGAGCGGGGCACCCAGGACGGCCTTGTGTGCCTGGAAAACGGCCTCGATCGGTGCCTGATAGCCCGATGGTGCTGCCGCCACCCGGGGTGCCGCCGCGGGAGCGGGGGCCGGGGCGGCTGGTGCTGCCGGGGGCTCCTCGACCGCACGCGCCTTGGCCTGGGCAGGTGCGGCTGCCGGCTGGGTCGGCTCCTCGGTCGGCTGTTCCGTGGCGGTTGCCGTGGGGTCGGCCGCTTCTGTCGGTTCCTGAGTGGTGCTGGTGGCTGTCGGCTCGGGGGCCGTCGGCTCGGGTGCGGTGGTGGGCGCCGCATCAGCGAGGCCGGCCGTGGTCAGCAACAAGGCTGCGACCGCCGTCGCAACCGTCATTTTCAGTGGGGTCTTCATCTCAGGTTCCTCGCTCGTGGTGCGTTCCACACGGTACGCCTAACTGGGGGAGTCCAGCCGTGGTCCACAAGTTCCACCGTTATCTGACTGTGACTCCTCACTTTGGGCTGCTGTCAGCCCTGCTTGGCGCGGTTGCGGGTCTTGGACCGGTCGTTCGCTGAAAGCTGGACCTTGCGGATCCTGACCGCATCAGGGGTGATCTCGAGGCACTCGTCCTCGCGGCAGAACTCCAGCGCCTGTTCCATGTTGAGCAGCCGCGGCGGGATCAGTCGTTCGAGCTCGTCGGCGGTCGAGGACCGCACGTTGGAGAGCTTCTTCTCCTTGGTGGGGTTGACGTCCATGTCGTCGGGGCGGGAGTTCTCGCCCACGATCATGCCCTCATAGACCTCGGTGCCGGGGCCGACGAACATCGATCCGCGTTCCTGGAGGTTGAACAGGGAATAGGACGTCACGACCCCGGTCCGGTCCGCGACCAGGGAACCGGTCGGCCGGGTCCGCAGTTCACCGGCCCACGGCTCATAGCGCTCGAAGACGTGGTGCATGAGACCCGTGCCCCGGGTCTCGGTCAGGAACTCGGTGCGGAACCCGATCAGGCCGCGGGCGGGCACGATGTATTCCATCCGCACCCAGCCCGTCCCATGGTTCACCATCTGTTCCAGGCGCGACTTCCGGCTGCCCATCATCTGGGTGATCGCGCCGACGAACTCGTCCGGGATGTCGATGGTGAGGCGCTCGACCGGCTCGTGCAGCTTGCCGTCGATGTCCTTGGTCACGACCTGCGGCTTGCCGATGGTGAGCTCGAAGGACTCGCGCCGCATCATCTCGACCAGGATCGCCAACTGCAGTTCCCCACGGCCCTGGACCTCCCAGGTGTCGG
>JAUNUL010000398.1 GCA_030538175.1 Propionibacteriaceae bacterium
CCCGGCGACTACTTGAAGGCAGCCACCACCGCGTCGCGCCAGACCTCCGAGCCCCGATCGGTCGGGTTGATCCGATCGGGGCCCAGCAGCTGGGCCAGTGGTTCAGGGGCTGCGACGAAGGCGCCGAACACGTCGATGAACGGCGCCTCGTTCTTCTTCGCCCAGTCGCGCACGATGTCCATCCGCGCGCGCTGATCCTGGGCACCGTCGCCACGCTGCGGGTTCTGCGTCATCACCAGACCCATCGTGCGAGGCGGGAGCGCCGCCCAGAACTTGTCCAGGTTGGCAGCCAGGTCGGCCTCGGGCTCGCTGTGGCCGAAGTTCAGAATCACCAGGTCGATGTCGTCGAAGAGCAGGGTTTCGGGCTGTGCCACAACATCGGCCAGGCGGCTCGGGTTGTTGCTGGCGTTGAGGATCTCGAGCGGCGCGGCCTGCCCGCTGCCAAAACGGTTCACGGTCTCATAGCCTCCGTCGGACAACCGCGTCGCGACGGAGACCGGACGCTCGGTCGCCAACTCAACCGCCCATCGGGTGACCCACCGGGTCTCGCGTGAGGTGTCGTCATCCATGCCGGTGGCGTCGCCGAGAACCAGGATCGTCATGTGTTCATCGCTGTCCAACGCCGCCTTGATGTTGGCCATGGTGCTCTCCCTGGGCGGCAGCGACTTCACTGGCACCGACTCCGGAACCGACTGTGGGATTCCGGTTGGCTGTGGCCGCACGTGCAGGAATGACAGGACCACGAAAACGATGGTAACCAACGCCAATGCTGCCAATCCCACCGAGGACCAAAGTTTGCGTCGCATGGCCACGAATGCTAACCGTAGCTGCCCTCTGAGGCGGACCCAGGTCAGATCCGGACAGAAATGTCAGAGGTCAAGATTAGGGTGCAGCCATGGCTCGATCGTCAAAAGGCAACGCTTTCCGGTGCAGCGAGTGCGGATGGACAACCACCAAATGGGTGGGGCGCTGTGGTGAATGTCAGGCCTGGGGCACGGTGGCAGAGGGCGGCAGCGCTCCTGCCCGGAGGGTTGTTGCACGGACACCAACAAGCCAGGCTGTTCCGATCAGTTCGGTTTCGGCGGAGTTGGCGCAACGCGATCTGACGGGCGTGACCGAGCTCGATCGGGTGCTGGGGGGCGGGCTGGTGCCCGGTGCGGTGGTCCTGCTGGCAGGCGAGCCGGGCGTTGGCAAGTCGACGCTGTTGTTGGAGGTGGCAGCCCGCTGGGCGGATGCCGGACGGCGCACGCTCTATGTGACCGGTGAGGAGTCGGCGGCCCAGGTTCGCCTGCGGGCCGGTCGGACCGGGGCTCTGTCCGGCGAGTTGTTTCTCGCTGCCGAAACCGACCTCGGCACGATCCTGGGCCATGCACAGGAGATCGAGCCCACCCTGATGGTTCTCGATTCGATCCAGACGGTCGCGACCGCCGAGGCCGACGGCGCACCCGGGGGCGTGACGCAGGTGCGGGAATCCACCGGCGCGCTGGTCCAAGCCGCCAAGAAGACCGGCATGGCCGTCATCATCGTCGGGCACGTCACCAAAGAGGGAACGATCGCCGGCCCGCGGACCATGGAGCATCTGGTGGATGTCGTGCTTGCTTTCGAAGGGGACCGCCACTCCGGCTTCCGGATGGTGCGGGCAACCAAGAATCGGTTCGGTCCCGCTGATGAAGTCGGCTGCTTCGAGATGACCGAGAGCGGCATCGTCGAGGTGTCCGACCCGTCGGGGCTGTTCACCTCTGATCATGCGGCGGCTGTGGCCGGCACGTGCCTCACGGTCACGATGGAGGGACGCCGGCCACTCCTGGCCGAGATCCAGGCATTGGTCGTCCCGGCTCTCCCCCAGCAGAACCCTCGGCGGGTGAGTCAAGGCTTCGACAATGCGCGGTCGACCATGCTGACCGCGGTCCTCCAGCGGCGGGCGAGCGTGCGCCTCACAGAGCGTGACATCTATGTGTCCACGGTTGGTGGGGCCCGAATCGTCGACCCTTCGGCGGACTTGGCCTGTGCCCTGGCCATCGCCTCCGCCGCCCTCGACCGGCCCGTGACGGGCGCATCTGGCGGCGGCCGCCTAGTGGCCCTGGGTGAGATCGGGTTGGCCGGTGAGCTGCGTCGCGTGCAGGGACTTGATCGTCGCCTCGCCGAAGCCGCCCGGCTCGGGTTCGACTCCGCCATCGTGCCTGCCGAACCAGGCGCCAAGGCCCGCCGCCGCGCACACCAAGGCCTCCGGGTCATCGAGTGCGCGACACTGCCCATGGCCCTGGCCGAGGCACTGGGTCCTTCGGGAGCGGCATAATGGTCCTGACCGATCAATAAGGAGCAGCGAGCAGGTGAACGACATCGAGGCGAGGGTCCGCGAGATTCGGGCGGTGCTTGCACCGGGCACAGCTCTGCGCGCTGGGCTGGAGCGCATCCTCAGCGGCCGCACAGGGGCCTTGGTGGTGTTGGGCAGCACCGAGGTTGTGCGAGAGATCAGTTCGGGCGGGTTCGTGTTGGATGAACCGTTCTCTCCCACGGCCCTGCGCGAACTGGCCAAGATGGATGGCGCGATCATTCTGACGCCGACCGCCGACCGCATTCTGGCAGCGGCCGTCCAGCTCATGCCGGACCCGTCCCTGCCGACTGTCGAGACCGGGACCCGTCATCGCACCGCAGAA
>JAUNUL010000399.1 GCA_030538175.1 Propionibacteriaceae bacterium
CGACGGCGCACACCTGCATGATCTCGGTGTCCGGGTCAATAACCAGGCGCACCGCGTCGTAGGGGTCCTTGCCGGCGACAACGATCGCGGCGCGGAGCGCTCCGACGAGGTCGGCGTGGTAAGCGATGACCTTCGCGATCTGCGGCATGCGGTCGGCCGTCTTCTGCGGGGCGGTCACTGTTCCGTCCCTTCCGCCGCGGCCTCCTGGAGGCGAAGCTCGCGGATCAGAGCCATCGGTGCCGAGCAGATAGCCTTGAGGACCAGATGGTCAATGTGCTCGCGTGCGGCGACGACCTCCAAAGCCATGGCCAGCAACTGCAGGGCATCGTGGTCGCAGCCCTGGTTCTGCAGGTCGAACTCCACTGCGATCCTCTCGATCCCGAATGCTTCAAGATCGTCGTGCTCACCGTCGTCGCGCTTCCAGACCTTCAGCTCCAGTAGCGGCTTCTTCTTCCAGAACATCAGTCCTCCAGTGGTTTCAGGCCCAGCGCTTCACGCAGGTGAGGCGGGCACGGTGTGCCCTTCGGGCGGTTGTTGCCGACACAGCCAGCGAGGTGATTCGTGAACAGGAGGATGCCGTTCTCCCGCGCGTGCTCGAGCTCCACGCCGACGAGCTGGCGCGTGAGGCGGCCGGTCTCGATGACCCAGCGGCCACGCTCATCGTCGGAGGACTCGTCAAGCGGCATCCAGGAGCCAGCGGCAGTTCTCACCCATTGGATGGGGGCGTTGCACTGCTTGCACCATGCACCGCGGCGACGTTGCTTCCTGGTCATGCCACCACCCCGTAGATCAGCAGCGCCGGGACGACGAGAACCGCCGTCGCGGCCGCGGCGGAGCCGAGCAGAACGAGGGCCTCCTGGATCTGATCCAGCGCGTCCCTGCCCTCGAGCGGATGGCGGTCAGGCTGCTGCATGGTTCCGCCCCTCCGCCGCCTGCTGCTCGGCCCAGTCGAGAAGCCGAACGAGCATGCGGAACTGCTCACGGTGAGTGGACTCCATGTCGCCTGCCCAGTGCCGGGCGACGCGCGTGGCCACGAACCGGCGGCCAGCAAGATAGCGAAGCGGAGTCACGGACATGACCGAGGTCCAGGGCATGCGACTGACTATCGACGTCATGTCGCCGACCTCCACGAACACGTCCGTCCCGTCACGTGCCACGGAGACAAGGTGCTTGCCGGCCGGGAACCAGAGTCGTACCGGGGTGATCATCGAGCACCTCCCGGGGAGGTCTGAGGGAAGGCGTCGTCGGCGGACTGCTGCTCGTCCACCCGCTGGGTGAACTCCGCCACGCGAGCATCGTTGAACCCGGTCACGATGTAGGTGACAGCGTCACCGAGCCACCCCATACGGGACTCGAGGCCGATGGCGTCGACACCGTCCTCGACGAGCGCGACACGCACCTTCTCCACGAGGTCCTCGATGGCATCCGTGATCTTCTCCGGGGCCTGCGCGATGACCGGCTCGCCGTCCAGGTTCCTAGTGACCCTGCGCATCCGGCACCTCCCGCTCGCTCGGCACGGAGTGGAGTCGGCGCCGGAGATCTCGGCGCACCGCCGGGTGCCCGGTGCGGAGCAGGTCCTCGATGACTGCAACCTGGTCGGAGACGTCCTCCAGGTGCCTTTCGAAGGCGTCGAGATCCCAGCACAGTGCCTCGTGTGCCCTGATCATCTTGGCCATGATCCACGTGACGCCAATGGCCCACACGACGATGCCGGCCACGGCCACAGCGAACAGAAAACCCATCATGATTACTTGCCCTCCAGTCGGTTCAGTTCCTGCAGCGCGGCAGCCAGGGCGCGCGCCGTCTTCTCCGGGTCGTCTTTCTCGACCCATTTCGCGGACGCAGCGAGGTTCGACCGCAGTTTCGTCAGATCCACGTCCCGGGCCGGGAGGTTGCGAGCGTCAGCGAGTTCCTTCTCCAGCTCCGGGATTCGCTTCGTCTGCTCCGTCAGAGTCAGGTTCGACTCTCGGAGACGCGCCAGCTGGCCGCTGGCCTTCGCCAGTTGACGATCCAGTTCCTCTGCCTCACGCCCCTTGTCCTGCAGCGCCGACACCGTCGCAGCAAGCTGCTTCTCGGTCTTGTGCAGTCCAGCGAGGGCTTCATGCTCGGCCTGCTCTGCGGTCTTCCGGGCGGTTTCAGCTCTCTTGAGCGCCGCACGGGCCTCGTCGCGCTCAGCGACCGTCTTCGCCAACTCGCCGGCGATCTCCTCGCCCGGCGACGTCGGTGGAACAGCCTTGAGCTCGTCGATGGCCAGCATCAGCTCGGCCACCTTGCCCGACGCCTCTCCACGTTCGGCTTTCGCGCGGTCGTAAAGCTCCTGTGTCTTCTTCCGCAGGCGATCAGACTCCTGCAGCGCTGTGCTCAGGCGTGCGATCTCGTCGGAGGCGTCGGCAAGCTCCTGCGTCAGCGCCTCGTGCTCATGGTTCGCGGCCCCCTCCGAGAAACGCAGTGAGTACTCCTTCTGGAGTCGGTCGAGCTGGCCGCGCGTGGCCTCCAGCTCCACCGAAGCGTTGCCCAGCAAGCTGGCCTGATCGACCAACACGGTGCGGTAGCTGTTGATGGTGGTCTCCAGTCCCTTCACCTAGATCACCTCCCCGAGCAGGGAGCCCAGGACGAAGCCGAAGAGTAGGCCAGCAACGAGGCCGGCATGCCGCCG
>JAUNUL010000400.1 GCA_030538175.1 Propionibacteriaceae bacterium
GCGCTTGGCGAGCTCGACCTCCTGTTCGGCGTTGAGCAGGGCCACCTTGCCAATCTGCTTGAGGTAGTCCTTGACCGGGTCCGCAGTCGCGCCGGCCGCCATCACCTGCTGCTCGGGCTCATCGGCATCATCAGCATCGGACAGGGAGAAGCCCTGCTGCTCCTCGGTGAGCTCCTTCTCCTCCTCAGCGACGGCCTCAGGCTTGAACTCACCCTCGTCGACGTCGTCCAGGGTCCGCTTCTTGCCGACCGTGAGGACGAGCTCGTCACCCTCGATCTTTGCCTCGACCGACGCCGACCCCTCGGCCAGCTGGCCCACCACGTCGCTGCGGGTGGGCTCCGCGGCCTTCCTGGTTGCGGTCGTCTTCTTCGCCGCCGTCGACTTCGCAGCCGTTGCCTTCTTGGCGGGAGCCTTCCGCGCCGTCGCGGTCGTCTTCGCGGCTGTCGTCTTCTTGGCGGGAGCCTTCTTCGCCGTCGCCTTGCGAGCCGGCGCGGCCTTCTTGGCGGGGGCCTTCTTCGCCGTCGCCTGGACGGGGGCCTCCTCCACTTCGGTGGACGGAGCGGTCACCGCAGCGGACACTTGCTGATTGGAGGGCGTCACCAAATACCTCGGCCTTCTTCACGGGCAGGAGCGCACCGCCACCCGGAATAATGGGCGCAACAAACCACGCTGCTGTCAAGGCGGTGCATCACGGCCATTCTGGCACGTCTTGCCAAATCGCTCCAGCAACGCCCGTGGGCGCGCGGGTCAGTCCGCCTTGACCGCGTGCACCGGGCACGTCGCATCCAACAGGATGCGTTGGGCGTTGAGCCCGAGCAGGAGCTTTCCCGTCGGGGAACGGCGACGCAGACCGATCACCAACAGCACTGCCTCGGTCCGGTCGGCCACGTCGATCAAGTGATCGGCGATCCGGCCGGTTGTGGACGGCCCTTCGACGATGACCTCCACACCCGACTTCATCAGCTCTTCACGACCGGCGGCCACATCTTCGCGTTCCGTGTTCGGCACCAGAACCACCGGCATGTTGCGCAGGCGCGCCTCGTCGGCCGCATGCTCCAGCGCGGCCCAGCCTTCCCTCTTGTTGGAGAAACCCACGACGATCGTCATTCCGAACCCAATCCCCCTCGACCCGCGACCGCCCGCTGAAGCGGTTGCTCATTGCGGCGGGACCCCGACGCTGTTCCGGCCAAGACGCCGACACTCATTGCCGCAGTCTGCCATCCCGCTGCAGTCCGCGCCCGGGCAACACCTCTGCTGGACACCACTATTGTCGGGCCCATGTCGAGCCCCGAACCCACCGCCCCCATCCCGGCCCATCGTCCGGTGACCCGCACCCATCACGGGGACACGGTCATCGATCCCTGGGAATGGTTGCGGGACGGCACCGACCCCGAGGTGCTGGCCCATCTGGCCGCGGAGAACGCATGGACCGAGCACCGGACCGCGCATCTCAAGCCGCTCGAGGAGGAGCTGTTCAACGACATCAAGGCACGCACCCAGGAGACCGACCTCTCGGTGCCACGCTGGCATCGGCATGCCAACGGTTCGTGGTGGTACTACGTGCGAACCGTCGAGGGTCAGGACTATCCGATCCACTGCCGCGTGCCGGCAGATGACCGCGACACGATCCCCGATCCGCAGGACGCCGCTCTCCGCGCGCGGGAACAGGTCCTGCTGGATCAGAACACCGCCGCCGAAGGCCAGTCCTTCTTCAGCCTCGGCGCCTTCGCGGTGTCCCCCAACGGGGAATTGCTGGCGTACTCGATCGACACCGAGGGCGACGAACGCTATGAGCTGCGCGTGCGGGACATCGCGAGCGGGCGAGATCACGAGGTATCGATCCCCCAGACGGGGTCCGGCGTCAGTTGGGCCGGTGATGCCGCGGTGATCTATTCCCGGGTCGATGAGGCCTGGCGCCCCCATGAGGTGTGGCGTCACACGCTCGGTGCTGATCCGGCCGACGACGTGCTCGTGCTCAGCGAACCCGATGAGATGTTCTGGCTTGGGGTCGACGAATCGCGCGATCGCGAGTGGCTCGTCCTGACTGCCGGCTCCAAGCTCACCACCGAGGTCTGGTTGCTGCCGACCAACGATCCGACCGCGACCCCCCGCTCGGTGGCGGGGCGCACGCCCGGTCTGGAATATCTCGTCGAGGTCGCCGGAGATGAGCTCTATATCGTCCACAACGCGGATTCGCCGGACTTCGCGATCTCCCGCGCCCCCCTGCCGGCTCAGTCCCCGTCGGAACCAGGTTCAGTGACGTTGGCAACTGCCGCCCCGACTGCTCCATTCGAAACCTGGCAGCGATTCCTCGGGCCGACGAGCGGAGTGCGGTACAGCGAAGTGCAGGCGTACGCCGGCCACGTCGTGGTCGGCCTGCGTCGCGACGGCCGGACCGCGGTGGAAATCCACCCGCGCGATGGCGGTGCGGGCACCGAGGTGGCGTTCGACGAGGCCGTCCACACCGTGTACGCCCAGGGCGCCGAGGACTACGACACCGACCGGGTGCGGCTGCTGTACACGTCCCTGGTCACCCCGCCCTCGGTGTTGAGCGTCGATCTTGCCTCGGCAGCGGTCACCACGCTCAAAACCACGCCGGTGCTGGACCATCCGCAACGGGGGGCGTACTCCCCCGATGACTACG
>JAUNUL010000401.1 GCA_030538175.1 Propionibacteriaceae bacterium
GTCCTCACCCCAAGCAGGGCCGAGGTGCAGTTGCCACCACCCCCGGAACTGGATCAGGAACTGGTGGTGGTGGAGCTCGCCGACCTGCTGCAGTTCTTCGGCAACCCCGCTCGCGGTCTGCTCAAACGGCGGGCGCAGATCTATGTGGGTGATCAGGACGAGGATGTGCTCGACGAGATTCCCATTGCCCTCGACGGCTTGCAGCAATGGGCCATCGGCGAGCGGATGCTTCAGGCGCACCTGGCCGGAGCCGACCTCGCCGACATCCGAATCGCGGAATTCTGCCGCGGTGAGGTGCCTCCACGGCGGCGAGGTGTCGATGTCCTCAACAGGGTGGAACACGAGGTGCGCCAGATCAGCCACACCGCCGCACCCTGGCTCAACGAGCCGGCCACCAGCTCCTGGGTCTCACTTGACCTCGGTCGTTTCCGGATCACCGGGATGATTTCCGGACTGCGGGACAGGACCCTGGTCCGGGTGGGTTACGGCCGGGTGCGCGGCAAGCAGCGTTTGCAGGCCTGGATCGAGTTGCTGGCACTCAAGGCCGCCCACCCCTCAACCCCTTGGCGCGCTGTGATCCTCGGCAAGGGTGCCCGGGGGTCGATCCTCGGTCCCGTGGCGGAGGTGGATGCTCGCGCTCGGCTCAGCGAGCTGCTGCAGCTCTGGGTCCGCGGTGTCAGCGAGCTCCTGCCCCTGCCGCCCAACACCGCCGCAGCTCATTTCGCTGCCCGACGTCACGGTGGCAACCAGTACGCCGCGGCCGATGCCTGGAAACTCGAGTGCGACCAGTCCTGGCGGCAGTTCGGCCTGAATGACCGCCTGGCCAGCCTGCAGCGGCGACCCGCACAGCCCCAGGACGGGCCGGGCCACGGTTCTGCCTTCGACGTGCTCACAGACCGTGTCTGGGCACCCCTGGTCGCTGAGGAGGGCGCACTGTGACTGCCAACCAACCCACCGTCGAGGCGAGGAATCCCGCCACCTTCGACGTCACCGGACCACTGCCCGGGGTCGGCACCCACGTCCTCGAGGCGTCTGCCGGCACGGGGAAGACCTTCGCTATTGCGGCCCTCGCCACGAGATATCTGGCCGAAGGCATTCCCTTGCCCCAACTGATGATGGTGACCTTCAGCCGCGCCGCGACCCAGGAATTGCGCGACCGCGTGCGCGCCCGGCTGACGGACACTGAAGCGGCCCTCCAGCAGGTTCTCGAGGGCGGCGATGCCGGCGGCGACCCCATCAACCAGTTGATGGCAACGGGCTCGACCGCTGAGCTGGCAACGCGTCTCCAGCGGATCGCGACGGCACTGGCCGACTTCGATGCCGCCACCATCAGCACGACCCACGAATTCTGCGGTCGCATGTTGGATGGGCTCGGTGTCCTGGCCGGTATTGATCCAGCCGCGGTCCTCGTGGAAGACCTGTCCGATCTGGCCCGTGAGGTCGCCGCCGACTTCTGGTTGCGGGCGTTCGCGGACGAGGACAACCCCGACTTCTCCTGGCCAACAGCAGAAGGCATCGCCACCCGGGTCGCCGGCTTCGACGGCCCACTCGCCCCGGACCCGGCCGTGTTGCCTGCCTTCGCCCGGGAACTGCGCTTCGCCGACGCGGTCCGACGAGAGGTCCGGCGTCGCAAGGCTGTCCGCGGACTGATCACCCACGACGATCTGTTGACCAGGTTGCGGGATCTGTTGAGCGGCAAAGTGACCCCGGACTCAGCCCCCGACCCGGCCCTCGCCGAGGCCGTGCAAGCGCGTTTGCGTGACCGCTTCCCCGTGGTGTTGGTCGACGAGTTCCAGGACACCGACCCCGTGCAGTGGGAGATCCTCGATCGAGCATTCAACGGGCATTCCACGATGGTGTTGATCGGAGACCCCAAGCAGGCCATCTATGCGTTTCGAGGCGCCGAGGTCAATGCCTATCTGGCGGCCGTCGCGTCCCCCGGGACACGGTTGATGACGCTCAACATGAACTGGCGCACGGACGGCGGCCTGGTCGACGCGCTGGGCGCCCTGTTCGGGAACGCCCAGCTGGGCGACGAACGCATCGTGGTGCGGGACGTCACAGCCCGCCACGACGATCGATTCACCGTGGCCGATCCTGATTTGTCCGCACCGCTTCGCCTCAAGGTGTTGCCACCGAACTTCGAGGACAACCCGAGGGGGCCATCCCTCACGGAGCTCCGCTCCCACATCGCTGACGACCTCGTCGCCGACATCAGCCGGCTCCTGTCACCCGAGGCAGAAGCCCGGGTCGATCTGGGCACGGGGTCTCGCCCCATCACCCCGCGTGACATCGCCGTGCTCGTGCGCGGGAAGTACACGGCAGATGTGCTCCGCGACCGGTTGACAGCAGCGGGGATCCCGGCGGTGCACACCGGCGCAACCAGTGTTTTCGACACCCCCCAGGCGGAGGATTGGCTGACCCTGCTGCAGGCCTGCGAATCTCCGCGACCAGACAGCATCCGCAAGGTCGCCCTGACCAGCTTCATCGGGTGGACGCTGGTGGATCTGGTGACCGCCGGTGAGCAGGAACTTGCGGACCTGTCGAGCCGCATCCGCGGCTGGGCCCGCACGCTGAGCAGGCATGGACTTGCCGGTCTCTCGGAGGCTGTGCTCGAATCCGGCCTCGCG
>JAUNUL010000008.1 GCA_030538175.1 Propionibacteriaceae bacterium
CCTCATGCAGGGCTTGGCCGATGGCTATTTCGTGCTGCCGAACACCATTGCCGACTATCTCGCCGATGTGGGCCATGAGGATCTCGATGCCTCCTCGCCGGCCGTGGTCGAGGCTGTCGAGGATGTCAACGACCGCATCCAGACGCTGCTGTCGATCAACGGTTCCCGGACCGTCGACTCCTTCCACCGCGAGCTCGGCCACATCATGTGGGAGTACTGCGGCATGGAGCGGACCGAGGAGGGCCTGCGCAAGGCGATCGGTCTCATCCGCGAGCTGCGCGAGGAGTTCTGGCGCGATGTCAAGGTCACCGGTGAGGCCGAGGAGCTGAACCAGACCCTGGAGCGTGCTGGTCGAGTCGCGGACTTCCTCGAGCTCGGTGAGCTCATGTGTGTCGACGCCCTCGTGCGTCGCGAATCCTGTGGCGGTCACTTCCGGGCCGAATCGCAGACCGAAGACGGTGAGGCCCTGCGCCACGACGACGAGTACGCGTTCGTCTCGGCCTGGGAGTACACCGGTGGCCAGCCGATCCTGCACAAGGAAGCGCTGGAATATGAATTCGTCGAGATGAAGCAACGGAGTTACAAGTGAAAGTCACCCTCAAGATCTGGCGCCAGAAGAACACCGAGACCCAGGGCCGGATGGAGGAGTACTCACTCGACGGAGTCTCCGATCACATGTCGTTCCTGGAAATGCTGGACCTGCTCAACGAGCAGCTCACGGCAGAAGACAAGGATCCCGTCGCCTTCGACTCGGACTGCCGTGAAGGCATCTGTGGTGCGTGTGGCGTCGTGATCAATGGCGTGGCCCATGGCCGCGGCCAGACCACCTATCAGACCACCACGTGCCAGCTCCACATGCGGGAGTTCAACGACGGTGACACCATCACGGTCGAGCCGTGGAAGGCCGAGGGCTTCCCGGTGCTGCGGGATCTCGTCGTCGACCGCTCCGCGTTCGACCGGATCATCCAGGCCGGTGGCTATATCTCTGCGCCGACGGGCTCGGCGGTCGACGCCAACAGCCTCCCGGTGGACAAGAAGGACGCCGACCACGCGTTCGACAACGCCACCTGCATCGGTTGCGGTGCGTGCGTGGCCGCCTGCCCCAACGGCTCGGCGATGCTGTTCACCTCCGCCAAGGTCACCCACCTCGGGCTGCTCCCGCAGGGCCAGCCGGAGCGGTGGAGCCGGGTGCTGGGCATGGTCGCGGAGCACGACGAGGCCGGCTTCGGCAACTGCACCAACATCGGTGAGTGCACCGCGGTCTGCCCGAAGGGCATCCCGCTGTCGAGCATCTCGCGGTTGAACCGTGAGCTGTTCAAGGCCCTGACCAAGGGCTGAGCCACAACACACAGCGCTCGGGCGCTGATCCCTTCCAACTGGAGGGGGTCAGCGCCCGATCTGTTTCCGATCCGTTGTGCGGCCTGCAGTGTCCGGCTGACCTGTTGACGGCCCGACAAGACCCGACCGACGTCAGCGGGTGAGCTTGGCCGCGACGGCCGGCAGGGAACGGATCATCGGATGCACCGACCCGACCGGTCCGCCGGGGGAGAGGTCCCAGTTGCTGTCCTGACCCTCGCTGCGCATGAACACCAAGGCCAGCCGGTCGTTGACCTGGGCCAGGCCCTGGCTCTCGAACTCGAGGTTGGCGGGATCCGTGCTCGCCGTGCGATAGCCCCATTCGGTGACCTGCGCCTTGCCTGCCGTGCTTTGTGGGAGCGCGACCGGTGTCGGGGGGATACCTTGACTGCCGTTGGTGCGCTTCTGTGCGACCAGGACACCCTGGCAGTCCGCCATCCATTCCTGGGCGACGGCGTACGCCTCTTCGGCGCCGGCGCGGCTGTCGAAGCTCATCGCGACGGCCACGGCATCACCGTTGCCGGTGAAGGTGAAGGTGCGCACGAGGATCGCGTTGGCACCCAGGGACTCCATGCTGTTCTGCTGGCACACGCTCAACTGTTCGGTGCCCCCACCGGTCGTGGTCGCCGCAGCTCGCCATGACGCGCCGTCGTTCCAGTGCAGGTCCTGGGCATCCGGCAGGTTCGCCTCGGTCACCGCACCGGAGGGTGCGGGCGTCGACGGGTCGGGGCTGGGCTCAGCGGTCTGGGGCGGAAGAATGCCGGTGTCGGCTGGGGCAGCCGCAGTTCGCGGGGCTTCTTGGGGCGCTGCATTCGGGCTGCCGCACGCGGATACCGCGAGCACGGCGGCGAGCGCGAGGGCTGGCAGCAGTGGGGTCTTCATGGCGTGAGCCTAATCCGCGCACCCCTGTGTCCCGGTTGCCTGCGGAGTCAAGTCTTGGGTTTCGGGGGAAACCACACCGCGGGGGACGCGAACGAGCCTCCGGACTGCAGCGGGGGCTGGGTCCGGAGGCTCATTCACCGCGTGGGTCAGCCCTCCCGATCCTCCAACAGGAAGGACGTGACCTCGCGGGAGAACCCGTTCGGTCGTTCGAACGGGATCCACAATCCGGTGCGGCCGAAGATGTGCACTTCGACGTCCGGAATCTGGTTCAGCATGAACAGGGCGTTGTCGAAGCCCTGGATCCGATTGTCCCGGCCCCACAGCACCAGAGTCGGTGCGGTGATGCACTGCAGATCCCGCCAGACTTCCTCGGGCTTGATCTTGGCACCAACCGGGATTTCCGACTCCCGGCCGAGCGAGGCGACATAGCGCTCCTCGATCATGTCGTCGGTGATCCGGCTCGGGTCGGCGAGCATCATCTCCAGGTACGCCCGCATCCGCTCCCGCGACGGTCCCGCGCCCTTGTAGTAGTCGCGGATGTGCTTCTGCCCTTCCGATGGCATGACCGTGAACAACGGCAGCCCGCCGGCGGAGGAGACGAGCACGAGCCGGTCCACCGCGTCCGGGTGTCTCGTCGCCATGGCGATACCAACCGCACCGCCGGTTGCCATTCCGATGATGTGGGCCCGGGTGGCACCGAGGTGTTCGATGAGTCGGACGAACGTGGCAGCGTACGCGGCGTACCTTCCCCCGGTCAGGTCGATCGGCTCCGAGCCGCCATATCCGGGCAGGTCGACCACGACCGTCCGGAACGTTTGCGCGAGCTGATCGACGACGACCCCGAAGTTCCCCCAGCCGTACGCCCCGGGCGCGCCCCCGTGGATGCAGAGCACCAGGGGGCCCTCGCCAGCCTCGTGATAGGTCAGGACGCGACCGTCCAGCTCCACCGTGCGCTGCGTCGACTCCGCTGTGTACGCCATCAGATCTTCACCGGGCTCTTCTCCAGCGGGTGGCCGAAGAGGTCCATGCCGTACGCGTAATAGATCGGGCCCTCGAGGTTCTGCACGTGGTGCATCGCCGCCTGGGCATCGCGCCAGCGCCGCTGCATCGGCAGCGCGCTCTGCAGCTGCGACCCACCGGAGATCCGGAAGACCGAATCGGCGGCGTTGACCGCACGCGTCGACGCGCGAACCTGGTTGCGACGGATCCGGGCCCGGTCGCTGTAGCTGATCATCCGGCCGGCTGCGACCTCGTCCCAAGCCCACTCCAGGTCGTTGAACAGGACCAACAGGGAGGCATCGATATCGGCGGAGGCGGCACCCAGGGCGCCGAGCTGATAGTGATCCGCGCTCGCCTTGCCGAAGCGGTTGCTGCGCTCGGATGTCCAGCTGACATAGGCGTCGACGACCGACTTGGCCAGGGCCAGCGTGGCCGCGGTAATGGTGCCGGAGAAGACCATGTTGCGGGGCATCCGATAGAGCGGGCTCTCGCGGCCCTCGACGGCGGCGGTGCCATCGGTCACGGGATCGGTGTCGATGACGCGATAGTCGGGGACGAATGCGTCGGTGACGATGAGGTCCTTGGAGCCGGTGCCACGCAGGCCCATGACGTTCCAGGACTCGTGATCGATCACATAGTCACTGCGCGGGAGCTGGAAATGATGGGAGTGGTCGTCGACCGGCTTGCCGTCCTCACCGACGATCAAACCACCGATGGTGACCCACTGGCAGTGGTCGGTGCCGGAGCTGAACGGCCAACGACCGTTGAGGATATAGCCGCCCTCGACCGGCTTCGCGCGACCCATCGGAGCATAGGGGGAAGCGATCCAGGTGTCGTTGTCCTCCTTCCACAGCTCGTCCTGCAGGCGGCGGTCGCCCTGGGCGAGTTCATGGGCGTGAACCGCGACCACACCGGCGATCCAGCCGGCGGATCCGTCGTGGATGCCGATGTTGTAGACGGCCTTGAGGAAATCGACCGGGTGGGCCTCCTCGCCGCCGTATTCCAGGGGCTGGAGCATGCGGACCACGCCGGTGCTCTTGATGGCCGCGGCGACGTCATCGGGCACCTTGCCCTCTGCTTCGGCGCGATGGGCGTTGGCTTCGAAGAAGTCGGCGAGCGCGAGAACCCGGTCGAGTGTGCTGGTCATGTGAAAAGTCCTTTCGAGAGTGGCAACCCGGGCGGGTCAGCGGTGGTGGCCCCAGTAGTGGGCGATGTCATAACGGACCGGACGCCACGTCGCGTCATCGATCAGGATTCCGCCGGTGCCGAATTCCATGGCGACACCGGAGGGGGTTAGCACATAGACGCTCACCATTTTGTCGTTGGTGTGGCGACCGAAGGTTTGGACAACAGGGATGCCCTTTTCCTCGATGTAATCGAGGGCGCGACCCAAAATGTCCAGTTCGGTGACTTCGAGCATGAAATGCCCGATGCCCTGTTTGCGCATGGCATTCGCGGCGAATGCGAAAGAGTGGTGCCGCGGGTTGCAATGGGTGAAGACTCCAACGATCTCGCCGTCGGGTGGGAAATCGATATGGTCGCTCAACTGGAAGCCGAGAATGTCGAAATAGAGCTCGGAATACTTCGAGGCATCGGTGCAGGCGTGGAACAGGTGACCCAGGCCGAGGTTGTCGGCGACAAACGTCGCCCCCAGCGGTGAGGCGAACCGCGGGGTCGCGGACTTCAGCCCCCAGAACAGTTCCAGGTCATAGTTGTCCTCCGGATCGCGGAAGCGGACGACCTCGGAGACCATGCGTTCGCGGGCGGCGTCGGCTCCGAGCCACTCGACGGCGTACCCGTGGGCCTCGAGGCGGGTCACGATCTCCTGCAGATCCTTCGCACTCCGGACTTCCCAGCCGGCGGCCAGAACGCCGCCGGTCTCGTTCTTGCGGATGTCCAGGCGGTACGCATAGTGGTCGATCCGCAGCAGCATGCGTTCGTCGTCGGCTTCGGCGACCATGGCGCCGATCAGGTTCTCGGCGAACTCAGCCCAGGCATCGAGGTCGGTTGCGCCGAGGCGGAGATAGCCGAGGCTGATCACGGTGGCTGGCATGGGAGTCTCCTTCATCGGACGGACTTGTTGGACAGTTCGGCACCGAGTTGGGCGGCCACACTCTTGAGCCGTTCGGCCCACCGCAGCACCGTCGCACCGGACGTAGGGCCGGGCGGGGTGGACAGCCGCAGGGCCAGAGGCACCTGATCGGGTCCGTGGGGGACAGCGACGGTGATCGCCCGCAGGTCATAGGGCTCGTCGGCCTCGATGTCCGGTTCATAGTCGGCACCGGTGGTGGCGAGCTTCTGGGTCAGAATCCGCTCTTCGCTGGGGGTCAGCGTGCCCTCGGCCAGGCGCTGGGCCGCGTTCCAGACTTCTTCGTCCATCCCGCTGGAGCGCAGCGAAATGGAATAGCCACGATCACGGACCTTCTTGGCCAGGCGCTGGAACTCCGCGCGGGCCTCATCGCTCACCTTGGGGATGAGGTTGATCCAGGCGTCCTCGTTGGCCTGGTTGTCGACGTGGAAGATGATTCCCGTCGGCGGAACGAGCGGCAGTCGCATGCCGACGCTGGTCCGCCCGGGCTGTGTGGACTCGTTGATGGTGGCCACGAAGACCCCAAAGTTGCCGGACTTCGCCAGGACAGCGATGTCGACCTTTTCCTCGGCTGCCAGTTCCTCCAGTGACGCGCGGACCATTTCTGACAGTCGCGCACCGACCACGAGGTCCGACCCGGACACCGCCACCAGGGACAGTGGATCGAACTGGCCATAGCCACCCTGGAAGAACAGCAGCGGCAGCACCGGGCGCTGGACGCCGAGGGCACCGACGCGGCCGACGACGATGTCGTGGTCCCCGCCGTCGAAGGTGTTCTCCAGCGTGCAGTCAATCCAGGAGACCGCGTCATCGAGGATCGGTGCGCCGCTGGGTGATGGGTGCCAGCTCACCGACGCGAACTTGTCCTCACCGCGGCTGGCAAAGTGGCGGCAGGTCTGCAGTTGGTCAGCGGCCAGGACGTTGATGCAGAAGGAGTCGGCCGTCTGCAGCTGGGCGTACGTCCCCGACGTCTTCATGGGCAGGTACGCCACCAACGGGGGATCGAGGGACACCGAGGTGAACGAACCGACGACCATGCCGAGGGGTTGCCCGTCCACGACGGCGGTGACCAGAGCGACCCCGGTCGGATAGTGGCCGAGGGTTTCCCGGAAGTCCTGGGCGGTGATGGTGCCGGTCATCGGAGCTCCTGGGGGTTGGCGGACACAGCCGAGGGCTGGGCGTCGGTGGGGGTGGCTTCGTGGATCAGGCGGATGATCTCCGAGCGGACCTCGGCGAACCGGGGCAGCGCCTTGGTGGTGATCTGGTCACGCTTGGCCGGCAGCCCGACCTCGATCATTTCCTTCACGGTCGAGGGGCGGCCGCCGAGCGCGAGGATGCGGTCGGAGAGATAGACGGCCTCGTCGATGTCGTGGGTAACGAGCAGGACGCTGACGCCGGTGTTGTCCCGGACTCGCAGGACGAGGTCCTCAAGCTCGGCCCGGGTCTGGGCATCGACGGAGGCGAACGGTTCGTCCATCACGATCGCGTGGGGCCGGGAGGCCAGGGCTCGGGCGATGGCCACGCGCTGCTGCATGCCGCCGGAGAGCTCCCAGGGATACTTCTTGCCCTTGCCCTCCAGACCGACCTCGGCGAGGGCATCCGTCGCGGCCTTGCACCGTTCGGCCTTCCCGACGCCGGCTGAACGCAGCGGCAGGATGACGTTGTCCTCCACGCTCAGCCAAGGCATCAGCGAGCGGCTGTAGTCCTGGAAGACGATGGCCATGCCGCGCGGGGTGGAGTTGATCGGGGTGCCCTCGAACAGGACCTGTCCCTCGGTGGGTGGTCGCAGCCCGGTCAGGCAGTTCAACAGTGTGGTCTTGCCGGCGCCGGACGGGCCGACGATGCACATGAACTCAGCCTTCTTGAGATCGAAGTTCAGTCCCTTGAGGACTTGGTGAGTGCCATATGAATGACCAAGATCCTGTGCCTCGATGGTGATATGTGAGCTGGTCACTAATCCTCCTGGTGCTGCATCATGCCGCGATGCCAGGACAGGACAATGCCCTCCAGTGCGGCGAAGCCTTTGTTGACGAGATAGCCGATGACGCCGAGGGCGATAATTCCGGTCCACATCGACGTGATATTGAAGTTGCGCTGGCTGTCGAGAATGAAATAGCCAATTCCGCCCGGGGCGCCAACCATTTCGGTCACCACCATCGCCACCACAGCCACCGACAAAGCGGTGCGCATTCCCGCGAAAATGTTCGGGGTGGCGGCCGGCAAAGTGATGAAGCGGATCCGGTCGAGCCAGGTGAGGCGATAGCTGGTGGCCACGTCGTGCAGGACCGGCTCGACCGATCGGACGCCGTCGATCGTGTTGAGCAGGATCGGCCAGGTGGCGACCAGCGCGATGGTGAGGACCTTCATGGCATCCGCGGTGCCGAACAGCAACATCATGATCGGCAACAGCGCGACACCCGGGGTGGCCCGCAGGATCTCGACGATCGGCCGGGTGGCGTCCTCCAGGCGGGGGAATGCACCGAGCAGCAGACCGATCGTGACAGCGACCACGGTGGCGATCACGAAGCCGATGGTGAGTCGGATCACGCTCGGCATCGCGTCCTCGACGAGGTGATCGAAGATCCAGAGCTTGCCGAAGTCCGCCATGATGTCGCTCAGCGGCGGCCAATAGAAGTCGGTGCTGTTGGCGCTGACGATCCACCAGAGCACCAGCAGCGCGATGGGGAGCCAGATCTCCCAGGCAAATCGCTTGAGGGTTGTCACTTCCGGCCTCCCGCAGCTCGAACGGATGGGTGCCAGAACAGCACCTTGTTCTGGATGAACAACAGGGCCGAACTGAGCGCGACGCCCAGCAGGGCGGTCGTCAGGGCGTACACGAAGATGGACACGGGGTCATTGATCTGCAGGGCCTGGAACAACCGTCGGCCGAGACCGTCGGCACCACCCAGGAACTCGGCGCTGATTGCCATCAACAGGCTGATCGTGGCCGCGATGCGGAAGCCAGTCAGGATGAATGGCATGGTGGCCGGCGCATAGACATAGCGCATGCGGTCCGCGGTCGTGAGGTGGAACGCTTTGCTGACACTGCGCATGAGCGGTGAGATCTCTTTGACCGAATAGGTCGCCTGGACCAACAACGGCCAGATCGCGCCGATCACGATGAGCACGATCGCCATCGGCCGGGTGGAACCGAAGAGCAACAGGATCAACGGCAGCAGCGCGATCGCCGGCACGAAGCGGAAGAAGTCGATCAGCAGGCGGGTGCTGCGGTCGAAGACCCGGACCGCGCCGATGATCAAACCCAGGGGGATTGCGATCACCGAGGTGACGATGAGACCCAGCAGGCTTGTCCACAGCGTGTTGCCGAGTGCGGCCCAATAGTCAGGGGTGCCGAGCTTCACGCCCCAGTTCGCGAACGTGTCGACAGGGGTCGGGATGCCGGCTGCTTTGCCCGGTCCGATGGCGAAGAGATGCCAGCTGAGCAGTGCTGCGAGCAGGGCGGCGGTCCGGCCTAGGGCACTCGCCGCCAGTTTTCGTCTTGATGCCGAGGTGGCCAAGGTTTCCTCCAGTCCGGTCCCGGGTGGGGATCAGGCCAGCAAAGCTTCGGGCTTGGGGGCGTTGTCAGTGGTCAGCAGGCCATAGCGCTGCATGCGCTCGATCGCGGTGGTGAGGTCGGTCTGGCTCACGGGCTCTTCCACGAAGGTGGGGAAGATGGCCTTGTCGAGCAGGTCGGCCGGCGCGTTCATCAGGGCGGCCGCGGCAGCGACCGCAGCGGCCTTGTCGCTGTTGGCGATCTTGTTGGCCTCGATGATTGCGTCGACGAATGCCTTCACCGTGTTCGGGTTGGCGGTGACGAACTGCCGAGTGGCGACGAACGCATAAGCCGTGGCTCCGCCAGCGCTCTCGATCGGTGCGAGTGGGCGCAGGTCGCCGTCGGTGAGCGTACGCGTGCCACCCGGTTCGGCGGTCGTCGTCGCGTCGGCCTGGCCGGCCTTCAGCGCGGCAATGGTGTTCGGGGCTTCCATGAACTTCGTCTTGCTCGAGTCGCCGCCGTCGGCGTCGATCGCGGCCCGGACGTCCTGCCAGATCTGGCTGTTGATCTGGGGCACCGCGACGGTCGCATCGGTCAGGTCCTTCGGGGACTGGAACGGGGAATCCTTGCGGACCCACAGGTTCACGAAGCCGATGTCGCCACTGTGCTCTGGGATCTTGCCGGAGGTGCCCGGGGCGACCATCACCAACGGGACGCCGCGGCTGGCGGCCAGGATCGGCACAGTCATGTCCATCAGCGCGAAGTGGACCTGGCCACCGAGAAGCTGCGGAGTGGCCTCAGCCGGGGTGGCGAAGGTGGTGACTTTGGGGGTCAGGCCCTTGTCGGTGAACTTGCCGCTGGTGTTGGCGATTGCGCCGCCGAGGCCGTTGAACGAGGGGAAGACACCGACGGTGATGTCTTTGGTTTCCGGCGCACCGTCACCGGTGCCGCCTCCTGAGCCGGTGCTCGAGCCGCCCCCGCAGGCGGTCAGGGTAAGGGCCAGGGCCGTGCCCGCGCTGCCGAAGAGAAAGGCGCGACGCGAGTGGAGATGCTTCATTGGTTCTCCTTGAGTGGAGGATCGGGCCGCCGGGCAGGTGGCGGTGACAAAACCTTGACACCCGGGTCCGGACCTTTTTTTGGGTTCGATCACCCAGCGGAATTTGAGTTCCGTTGGGGGGAACCAGGTTCCATTATTTGGAACATGCCTCCTGATGACGGCAACAGCCGTGACTCGTCCCCCCGGTCAGTGCTGGGGCGGACCCTGGACATCCTCGACTGCTTCGGTCGGGACAACACGATTCAGAGCGTGGCAGGCATCTGTCGCGCGACCGGGCTGCCACCTGCGACCGTGCACCGCATCCTCGCCAGCCTGGTGGAGTGGGGCGCGGTGGATCGGGTCGATCGCGGCCGATACCAACTGGGTGAGCGGATCTGGCGATTGGGCCACTGGGTGCCGGACATCCGCCAACTCCGTGATGTGGCACGGCCCCACCTGGTTGACCTGCACGACGATCTGCGGGCACCCCTGGTGATGGCCGGTCTCGATGGCGAACGGGTCTTCGCGATCGACCGCATTGCCGGCCGCGCCCATCACCGGATCTGGCCCTATCGCGTCACCTATGGGGTGCTTCAGCACGCGGCAGGGCTGGTCTTCATGACCTGGGGTGCCCGCTCCTTGCCCGCCAAACAGGCCATCGAGCCGACCCATGACCTGCGTCGGCTGTTGGCCACCATCAAGCAGCGCGGGTGTGCGGAAGCCACCCTCGACGGTGCGCGCTGGCTGGCCGCGCCGGTCTTCCATGAAGCCCGACAGGTGCGGGCCGCCATCTGCGTCGCTCTGACCTCGGACACGGCGACCGAACAAGCCGCCAGCCAGCTGGTCCGTGCGGCCGCCGCGATCAGCGCCGAGCTGACCCAACTCCGGATGCGAGAACAGTGATGTCCACCGTTGCCAAGGCCGCCCAGGCCATCGACCTTGTTGTTCGTGCGGGGGAGACCCGCCTGGTGGATCTCACCTCAGCCCTCGGCATCCCGAAGTCGAGCGCCCACCGCCTGCTCGCGACGTTGGTGGCGGAATCGATCCTCACCAAGGATGAGCGGGGGTGCTATCTCCCCGGTGTGCGGTTGATGGTCTGGGGATCGTCCGCTGCAACCGGGTTCGACCTGCGTCAGGTCGCGGCACGCCACATGGAGGTGCTGCGCGACCAGACGGGGGAGACCGTGAACTTCCACGTGCCGAGCGGGGAGAGCCGGTTGTGTGTGGTCGCGCGTCCGGGCACCTATCCGTTGGTGCCAGTGGTCCCCATCGGGGAGTCCCTGCCACTGGGGCGTGGCGCCGCCGGCATCGTCCTGTTGGCGTACGCGACAGCGGAGCTGCAGGACCGGGTGATCGCCCGGCTGCGGGAGCAGGGGCACCAGCCACCGTCAGCGGAAACCCTGGCACGGGTGCGGGAGACCGGGTGGCATTCGGTGTGCGATGAGCTGGAACCCGGCCTCACCGCCGTCGCGGTGGGCGTCCGCGCCGCCACCGGGGAGTCTGTCGGCGCGGTGGCGCTTGGCGGGTCGTCAGCGCGGCTGACTCCTGAACGGGTGCAGGAAATCCTTCCGGAGGTCCTCGCGTGCGCGGACAGAATCGCCGCGGATCTGCCCGAAACTGCGCTCGCCACCAGCGGGCATTCCAGCCGGTGAGAGAAACCCCACGGGCGCGGACCACCCCGACGGAGGATCAACCTGTCGCACAGAGAGTCCCGAGGAGTGGTGCATGCTGATGACGCAGACGACCGGTCGAACTGCTGAGTTCGCCGAATGGGTCGCCCATGCCCCTGCTGCGAACGCAGCCCAGACCGAGGCCGCCACTGCCGTCCTCATCGACACGGTCGGTGTCGGCATCGCCGGCAGTCACACCTCCGCCCACCGGCTCCTGACCCAATGGCTGGACCCGGGTGGCACCACCGGAGCTGCCGCCCTGTGGGGGACCGGGATCGTTGGGTCCCCGGCGTCCGCAGCTCTGGCCAATGGTCTGGCAGGGCATGCCCTCGACTGGGACGATGCCTCGCCCACGCGTTGGTTGCACGCCGGCACAGTGCTCTGGCCCGCGCTGCTCGCCGATGTGTCCGGTGGGGTCACGGGCGCCGATCTGGCCCGCGGCTACAGCGTCGGGTCGACGGTCTTCCGCGCGGTATCGGACATCCTGCCGCTGCTCGACCATTATCGACGGGGCTGGCACAACACCTCGACGAGCGGACGGTTCGCTGCGGTCGCGGCCGTGGCTGCAGCCCGGCGGCTGAGCGCCGATGTCATCGCGACCGCCATCGGCATCGTTGCGTCGACGGCGGCCGGGACACTCGCGAACTTCGGGACGATGACCAAGCCCTTGCACGCGGGCCTCGCCGCCCGGGACGCCCTGATGGCGGTCGAGTTGGCTGCCTCGGGCTTCACCGCCAGTGCCGACATCCTGGATGATCCCCGTGGTTTCGTCGGGCTCTATGGCGAGGTGACGGGGTCCTCGGAGGTCGATCTGGGGGAGCGGTTGCGCCATTGCTGGCAGGAATGGACCCAGGACTATGCGATCAAGCGCTACCCGAGCTGCTATGCGACGCAGCGCGCCATCGATGCCGCCCTGGAGCTGCGGCCCTCACTGACCGGCGGACCCGAGGACATCGAACGGGTCGACGTGTTCGTCGAGCCCGGGGGTCTGCTCCCGTTGCAGCTGTCGCCCCCGACGACGGGGCTCGAAGCGAAGTTCTCGCTGGCGTACACGGTCGCCCTGGCGCTGACCAAGGGCCGCGTACGCCTGGCCGACTTCGATGACAGCGCACTCGCCGACGCGGACATGGCCGACCTGATGGCGCGGATCGACTGTTTCGAAACGGATACCCCGCCATTGGGGGAGCCGCTGGGGGACGCCCAGGCGACCACCCTCAAGCTCGTTGAGCGTTCCGGAAACGAACGCCTCATTCGGGTCGACCATGCCCACGGGGACGCCCGGAACCCGATGTCGCTCGGCGACATCGTGGACAAATTTGTCGAGGCCGTCCCCCTGCCCGCCGGGCAGGCCAAGGCCTGGGCCGACACATTGTCGGCCACCCTCTCGCGTGAGGATCTCTCGGGACTCCAGCGCGTGCTCGCGGGACCGCCCGCCGAGTGAACCGTCAGACCATCGAAAGGAAACCCATGCTCGACATCTCCCAGGAGTCCACCAGCAAGTTCGCCACCACGTCGCGTGGTGACATCCACTACAACGAGGTCGGCGAGGGCTATCCGCTGATCCTGCTGCACGGTTCGGGTCCCGGTGCGACCGGCTGGAGCAACTTCAACAAGAACATGGCCGTGTTGGGGGAGAAGTACCGCTGCATTGCTCCCGATCTGCCCGGCTGGGGCCAGTCGTACGCCGTTGGTCTGGAGGATCGTCGCCACGCGGAGTCGCTGGCCGAGTTCATGGATGTGCTCGGCATCGAGAAGGCCGCGGTCATCGGCAACTCGATGGGAGGCGCGGTGTCGATCCGCTTCGCCGCGTTGTACGCCGATCGGATCTCCCACCTGATCACGATGGGGTCCGGTGCCGGCGGCGCACGCCTGTTCGGCTTCGGCGATGGGCCCTCGGAGGGTCTGAAGATCCTGTGGAAGGCCTATCGGGATCCCTCCCCGGAGACGATGCGCGAACTCGTGGAGATCATGACCTTCGACAAGGCGAACGCCAGCGACGAACTGGTCAATCAGCGCTCGGCGAATGCCCGCTCGCGCCAGGATCACCTGGACAACTTCATCGAGGGCATCGGCAAGCCGCGGTTCCCGTTCCTCACCGACGCCGAACTCGCCGGGATCACCGCCCCGACCCTGCTCATCCATGGTCGCGATGACCGCGTGGTGCACTTCGAGAACAGCCTCTATCTCGTCGCCCAGATCCCCAACTCCCGCGCCGTGCTGATCAACCGCTGCGGCCACTGGGCCCAGGTCGAGCATCCTGCGGAGTTCAACTCCCTGGTGGACAACTTCATCACCAATACCCCGGTCTGACCGGTCTGCGCTCCCCGGCACTGCGGTGTCGGGGAGCGAGCCCTGCCGCAACGCTTTTCGCGGTTCAGCCGCGACCGACCAAGGATGTGCCGTGACCCAGAAGTGCGTTCACCCGGATCCCACCCCGGCCGCGGAATCCCCCGGCACCACGGCACCCCCACCGAAGGCAGACATGAGTTCCCGCACCGCCGACGGCCGCCTTCTTTCCCATTCCGTCCGGGCCCTGCGCAACCGGGACTTCGCGTTGTTCTGGTCCGGTGCGCTGGTGTCCAACACCGGCAATTGGCTGTCGAACCTGACCGTGCCCTATGTCCTGTTCCAGCTCACCGGTTCGGCCCTGTGGACAGGGTTGGCCAGCCTGGCGCAGTTCGCTCCACAAATGCTGTTGACCCCCCTCGCGGGGACGTTGGCCGACCGGCTGGACCGGCGCCGATTCCTGGTGCTCACCCAGGTCCTCATGGCTCTGGCGGCGCTGGGTCTGTGGGCGACGTGGATGTTCATCGCCCAGCCTCGTTCCGATGCGTACGCCCTGCTCGCGCTCGTGGCCGTCAGCGGGGTCCTGCAGGGGCTGAACCTCCCGAGTTGGCAGGCATTCGTCAACGACCTGGTGCCCCGCACGGACCTGCGCTCGGCGATCACCCTCAACTCCGTGCAGTTCAATGCGTCCCGGTCGCTGGGTCCGGCGATCGCCGGTGCGATCCTCGCCGCGTTCGGGCCATCGGTGGCCTTCGCCGTGAACGCCGGCTCGTTCGTCTTCGTGATCATCGCCCTGCTGGCGGTTCGGTTGCGTCTGGCCCGCCCGGCCCGCAGGCCACGGAAGGAAACCGGTTTCCTGCCGGCGCTCGCGTACGTGCGCCGCGAGCCCGGCATCATGATGGCGATCGGCATCTCGTTCCTCATCGGGGTGCTGGCCAATCCGATCCTGCAGTTCAGCGTGATCTTCGCTGAGACGGTGTTCCGGGTGGGACCGGTCAGCCTGGGGCTGCTGAACGCCTCGTTCGGTTTGGGGTCAGTGCTGGCTGCACCGCTCATCGCCGGCAGCGTGTGGCGGCGCGCCAGCATCACCCGGGTGGGCCTGCTCATGCAGGGCGGAGGCTTGCTCACCTTCGCGCTGGCGCCGAACGTCTATGTCGCCATGGCTGCACTGTTGGTCATGGGCGCCGGATTCCTCGCCTCCATTTCGTGTGCGATCACCGCTTTGCAGATGATCGTCACCGAGGCGTTCCGCGGGCGGGTGATCGCCGTGCGCATCATGATCTATTCGGCGAGTTTCCCGATCGGGGCCTTGATCCAAACCGCCCTCGCAGACCAGCTGGGTCCTCGGCCGGTCGTGTCAGTGGCCGGGGCGCTCTTGATCGCCACCGGTCTGCTGGTGACCTGGGGTCGGCCGGCGCGGGCGCTGGCCCGGCTCGACGACGACAACGGCGATGCGGTCTGACGGATTCTCGTTGCCTCATGTCAAGATGCCCGCGTGGTGGGGGTCGTGGACTCATCTGGCATTGCCCGGGGGGGTTCGTTGAGTTTTCGGCGGCTGCGGTAGACGTGGGTGGTTTTCCCGCGGTGTTGGACGGGGCCTCTGCGGCGGGCGAGTTCGAGCAGGTTGGCTTGGATATCGCTGATGGCGTGTTTGAGGTTTTCGATATCGGTGCTGGTGTGATCGGTGGCGATCCGGGTGTGGTCGTGTGGGTCCAGGACATCGGGGTGGTCCCGGGTCAGGCGCTGCCATGGGGTGGTAGCGGTGTCGTAGGTTTTGGTGACCCGCGCCCCGGTGCGGGTTTTCGAGACCAGTTTCTGTTGGGGCAGGAAGAGGTTGACCTGTGTCCCGATCAGGGGCCAGAGCTGGTTCAACAACTCGAGCTCGCGGGCGGTGTCGTAGCGGTAGTACCCCACAGCACGGCGCACGACTGACCAGTTCTTTTGTTCAGCGAAGGCTTGGTCGTTGGAGTGCGCGGCTCGGCCACGGGTCATGGTGATCTGACGGGTCTGGCACCAGCGGGCGAGGTGGTGGTTGATGAACTCTGAGCCGTTATCGGAGTGGATCGCGGCGATATGGAACGGGAACCGTAGCCATAGGTGTTCCAGGCCGGCGGCGACGACCCGTTCGCCTTTGGAGTGCACGGTGATGGTTTCGGTCCACCCGGTGGCGACATCGGTGGCGTTGAGGCTGAGGTGGAACTGGCCGTTGTTGTCCCCGCCTTCGTGACCGACCAGGTCGATCTGCAGGCAGCCGGGGGTGGTGTGGTCCCATTCGGCCCAGGTTTTCAGCGGGATCGAGGATTTCAGCATTGATCCGGGCCGGGTGTGGGACATCCCTTTGGAGGCGACCAGGCCGACCCGGACCGGGGCCAGGCGTCGGTCGATCGTGGCCGGTGACATCGCCAACACGTGTGGCGCGAGGGCTTGTTCGGTCGGGGTGAGCCGGCCATGGGCGGCCAGGTTCGCCAGCAGGTCGGGTAGGGCTGGGTGGAGCCGTTTCCCGGCCGGGCCGTCCAGGATGGCCCAGCACCGCAGCAGCAACGCCACCGCGTCATCGGTGTAGGTGCGGACCGGTTCGCGACGCTTGCGGGGTCGTGGGCCGCCGGCGGCGTGATCGGCTACCGCGGTCCGGATTGCTTTACGGGCGTGATCGCGGTGCCAGCCGGTGACCGCGCAGACCGCGTCCAAGATTGCGGTCTTCTCGGTCTTGGTCGCCTTCGGCCACTTCAGCACCTGAGCCTTCGTGATCGCCCTGCGTTCGGCCATCGACAACTCCATCCTCTAGCGTTTCACGCGGGCATCTTGAGATGAGTCAACGAATGCTGTTACGCGGGCATCTTGGATGAGTCAACGCGGGATTTTGTCGATCGCCGGGGGCTGTGACAGAATCATTCGCTGTTGCTCAGCCGGGTCTCCTGCCGTGGGGGGATTCGCTCGTGCTGATGCGATACCGACATTCTTTTTCTGACGGTGACCTGCGGCACCGGCAAGGATTTCACTCATGAGCAAGCTGATCACCGATCTCGACCAGGCCTCCCTGCGGACGGATCATCCGAAGTTCCGGGCTGGCGACTCCGTCAAGGTCCACGTGAAGGTCGTCGAAGGCAACCGGTCGCGTATCCAGGTGTTTGCGGGTGTCGTGATCGCCTGCAACGGTGGCGGTGTCCAGGAAGCCTTCACGGTCCGCAAGATCAGCTTCGGCATCGGCGTGGAGCGCACCTTCCCCCTGCACAGCCCGATCATCGAAAAGATCGAGGTCGAGCGTCGCGGTGACGTCCGTCGGGCCAAGCTGTATTACCTGCGTGGTCTGTCCGGCAAGGCGGCCAAGATCAAGGAGAAGCGCGACTGACATCCGCACCGCTCCGGGTTTCGTGCAGCGGGATCCGGGGGGTCGATGTGAGAGGATGAGGCGGTGTTTTCACCGCCTCATCGTGCTTTGTGGGCACATGAGGAGCAATCCATCCCGCGGTGTGCGGGTTCTTATTGAGGAGTCGGCGTGAAGAAGTCGAAGAACGCCGACGACACCACACCGGACGAGGAATCAGCGGGTGTTGAGAAGCCGGCGAAGCCCCAGCAGAGCCTGAGGTCGTTCATTCTCGAACTGGTCGCGATCGTGGTGATTGGTCTGTTGGTGACCACTGGTCTGCGGGCCTTCGTCTTCCAGCCGTTCAAGGTGCCATCGGGCTCGATGCAGAACACTCTCCAGGTCAACGACAAGATCGTCGCTTTGCGCGTGATCGACTTCAAGCGCGGTGACATCGTCGTCTTCCAGGACACCAACCGGTGGTTGGGCTCGCCCAAGGAACCCGGGTTGGTGCGCGGTGCGTTGGAGTTCGTGGGGATCCTGCCGAACTCCTCGGAGGGCCACCTGGTCAAACGGGTGATCGGCATGCCGGGCGATCGGGTCGCCTGCTGTGATGATCAGGGCCGCATGACCATCAATGGACACCCCCTGGATGAGTCGGTCTATCTGTTCAGCGACGCCGCAGGCACGGTCAGGCCCGCCGATGTGCCGTTCGAGGTTGTGGTCCCAGCGGGGCACATGTTCGTGCTGGGCGATCACCGCAACGCGTCGGGCGACTCTCGTTGTCACTTGCAGGATGTCTCGATGCAGGGCGGTCCGGCGGGATCGCCAGCCTTCATCCCGATCGATTCGGTGGTCGGGACGGTCACCGGTGTCATGTCCCCGATCAGCCGGATCCAGCAGTTCAAGACCCCTGAGGTCTTCGGCGAGGTGCCCCCGCCGACCAGTCCCGCACCGGCGGAGCCGGAGATCGTGCACGTCGAACCAGGCTGCTGATGGCTTTCGTGATCCGCCGGGATTCCGGTCTTTATGGCTATGAACGTGCCCTGGGCCGGGCGGGTCTCGGCCCCGTGGCAGGTGCTGACGAGGCCGGCCGAGGTGCCTGCGCCGGCCCGCTGGTGGCGGCGGCCGTGATCCTCGCTGATACACCCGCCCGGCGCATCTCGTTGCTGAGGGACTCCAAGCTGTTGTCCGCCTCACAGCGCGAGCGGGCGTACGCCGAGATCGTCGACAAGGCTGTCGCCTGGTCGGTGGTGGCGCTCAGCCCCGACGAGTGCGATCGGCTGGGCATGCACGTGGCGAACATCCAGGCGCTGCGGCGTGCGTTGCTCCGGCTGGATGTGCCACCACGTTATGTCCTGACCGACGGTTTCGGTGTGGACGGGTTGGGCGTACCGGGATTGGCGGTGTGGAAGGGGGACCGAGTGGCGGCGTGCGTAGCGGCGGCGTCGGTCATCGCCAAGGTCACCCGCGATCGGATGATGGTGGAGTTGGCCGACGATTGGCCGCTCTATGGTTTCGAGGTGCACAAGGGCTATTGCACGCCGGTGCATCAGGCTGCGCTGGATGAGCACGGGCCATGCCCGGAGCATCGATTGAGGTTCGACAACGTGTCCCGCACGCTGCGGGACCAGAGGGCTAGAGTGGGGCAATTATGAGTTCCGAAGACTTGGAAGAATATGAAGCGGGCCTCGAACTGCAGCTGTACAAGGAGTACAAGTCAGTCGTTGGGATTTTCAAGTACGCCGTGGAGACCGAGCGACGCTTCTATCTGTGCAATGCGGTTGACCTGAAGGTGCGCTCCGAGGGGGGCGACGTCTATTACGAGGTATCCATGGGCGATGCGTGGGTCTGGGATATGTATCGACCGGCCCGTTTCGTGAAGAGCGCCAAGGTCCTGACTTTCCGCGACGTCTCCATCGAGGAGATCGTGCACAACGACCTGCAGGTGCCTGACCCCGCCTGACGATTCACCCGGCGGGGTCGGCCTGCGCGCCAGGAGCGATCAGACGAGGTGTTGGGTCATCTCCCCGACACCCTCGATCCAGCTGTGCAGGGTTTCCCCGGACTTGAGGAATCGCTGGGGTTTGCGGCCGAGACCGACCCCGGCGGGCGTTCCCGTGAAAATGACGTCTCCCGGATAGAGGGTCACATTCTCAGAGATCTTTGACACCAGGGCGGGCACGTTGAAGATCATTTCGTTGGTCCGGCCGCACTGGACGACCTCATCGCCGATGCGGCAGCCGATCTCGAGGTTGTCCCGATCAGGCAGCTCATCGGGGGTGACGAGGAACGGGCCCTGAGGGGCAAACCCGGGATAGGACTTGCCCAGGCCGAACTGGGGGGCGGGGCCACGCAATTGGGTGATGCGTTCGGACAGGTCCTGGCCGACGGTCAGTCCTGCAACGTAGTCCCAGGCGTCGTCTTCCTCCACGTGCTGGGCCTGTTTTCCCATCACCGCGACCAGTTCCACCTCCCAGTCGACGTTGCCACCGGACGGGATGCGGACTTCGGTATCCGGTCCGCTGAAAGCCGACACATATTTGGTGAACACGGGGGGCAGATCGGTGGGCGGTTCAAAGCCAGCCTCCGCCGCATGCTCGTTGTAGTTCAAGCCAACGGCGAAGACCTGACGCGGGCGGGGTGAAGGCGCGGCGAGCGCGCTCCGGTCGACGGCAACCCCGGTCTCGGCATCCGCCTCGATCTGATCGGCCCACGCCCGAAACTCATCCCACGCGTCATAGAGCGCCGTCGGGGACGGGCCGAAACGTCCATCGGAGAGATCGGCGATGTCCACCAGGACGTCGCTGCCGGCGCTGTTGGTCACGACCAAGTGGGCTCGATCGGTTACGTTCGCGAGGCGCATGGGGGCAAACTCCTTTGTCTGGGCTGTTCCCATCATGACGGGTGAGGTGCGCGTTTCGTGCGCGGGGTGCGCCGGGTTGGGGTACGCCCGGTTGTCCCCAGCTCGATCGTCCTCCGGAGTCTTGTCCACAGGCAGCCTGCCGGCGTGGCCCGCGACCGCTCGGATCTCGCATGGTCCTGCCATGACTGGAGTGAGACAGCGCCGTGGTGCGCGGGGGGAAGACTGGGCCGAGGAACTCCTGGCCGAGGCCGGCATGTTGGTGATCGACCGCAACTGGCGATGTCGCGAGGGCGAGGTCGACCTGGTGGCCATCGACGAGGTCGAGGGCGAGACCGTGCTGGTGTTCTGTGAGGTGAAATATCGCACCGGACTGGGGTTCGGCACGCCTTTGGAGGGCATCACCCGCGAGAAGGTGCTGCGGTTGCGTCGGATCGCAGCGGCGTGGCTGAAAGACCGCAAGGTGTTCGCGAGCAGGGTCCGGCTGGATGCCGTCGGAATCCTGGATGTTCCCGGGCGGGAGATCGCGGTCACCCACGTGCGAGGGATTGAGTGATGGGCCTCGCGAGCACACATTCCGTCGCCCTGGCCGGACTGGATGGGCACATCGTCGAGATCGAGGCGTTCACGGGGCGTGGGCTGCCACGGACCGTGCTGGTGGGGCTGCCGGACGCCGCGCTCTATGAGTCGCGTGATCGTTGCCGGGCGGCGGTCGCCAGCAGTGGTTTCGGCTGGCCCGATTGCGCGCTGACGATCAACCTGCTGCCGGCCACTTTGCCGAAGGCCGGCAGCCACTATGACATCGGCATCGTTGCCGCGATCCTGGGGGCCAGCGGGGTTGCACCACCCGATGGGTTGGCGGATGCCATCCTCCTCGGCGAACTGGGGCTCGACGGTCGTGTCCGCCCGGTCCGCGGCCTGTTGCCCGGGGTTCTGGCCGCCAAGCTGCATGGGTTCCGACGGGCTGTCGTCCCGGCGGCACAGGTGCATGAGGCGCGTCTGGTCCACGGCGTGGATGTGATCGGGGTGGCGACCCTGGCCGAGTTGGTGGACGTGATGTGCGGACGAGCGGTGCCCGATCGTGTGCTGCCAACCGACGAACCGTCCGCGTCGGCGGCGCAGCCGGATCTTGCCGAGGTTGTCGGGCACCCGGAGGCCAAGTGGGCGCTCGAGGTGGCTGCGGCCGGTCGCCATCACCTCTTCCTGCACGGGGCACCGGGTGTGGGCAAGACCATGCTGGTGGAGCGCCTGCCCGGGTTGTTGCCTGACCTGACCCCGACAGAGGCCTTGGAAGTCGCCGCCGTCCGCTCGTTGGCCGGGGTGACCGAGCAGGCGCGACTTGATCTGCGTCCGCCCTATGCCGACCCCCACCACTCCGCCTCGATCCCGAGCCTGGTCGGTGGCGGGTCCGGGGTGGCCAGACCGGGTGCGATCAGCCTTGCTCATCGCGGAATCCTCTTCCTGGATGAGGCTCCCGAGTTCCGGCCCAAGGTGCTCGATGCGCTGCGGACGCCGTTGGAGCAGGGGCAGATCACCATTGGCCGAACGCTGCACCAGGCCTGCTATCCGGCACGGTTCCAGCTGGTGCTGGCGGCGAATCCCTGCCCGTGCGGTCATGCCGAGACACCAGGTGGGCAGTGCACGTGTCTGCCGGCGAGGATCCGGCACTATCGCGACCGGCTGTCCGGTCCGATCCTGGACAGGATCGACATCCACCAACACCTCATGCCCCTGGCGCGCTCCCAATTGCATGGCCAGGCGGCAACAGGGGAGTCGAGCGCGGTGGTCGCTGCGCGCGTGGCGGAGGCCCGCGACAGGCAGGCCCGCCGCTATCGCGGACTGGGATGGCTCACCAACGCCGAAGTGCCGGGCCCGGCGATGCGGTCGTTGCTGCCGCTGCCCCGGGGCTTGGAACTGCTGGACGACGCGGTCCGCCGCGGAAGTCTGTCGTCTCGGGGTGTCGACAAGTGTCTCCGCATCGCTTGGACCGCCGCAGACCTCGCGGGCAAGGACATCCCGACGCGCACCGAGATTCGCCTGGCGTTGGCCCTGCGGCGAGGCGAACCCGGACTGGAAGGAGTGGCGTGATGACCGGAGAGACCTCTGGGCAGTGGGACAGGAACAGCATGACGAGGAGCCAGACCTCCGGGCGCTCCGGCGGGAACGGCGGTGCGATGTCGGGCGAGTCACCTGGGCACGTGGATCAGGCTGTTGAGGTGGGTGACGAGCGGTTGGCGCGCATGGCTCTGGCCAGTGTGAGTGAGCCGGGCGACAAGCAGTTGGCCGATCTGGTGGACAGTGAAGGCCCGCTGGCGGTCTGGTCGTCGTTGTCGGGCTCGCGCCGGGATACTCGATGGGGGCGGCGCAAAGCACTGGTCAGGCTGCAGGAGATGGTGCTGGTGATGCAACGTCGCGGCATCCGGTTCGTGATGCCCGGCGACACGGAGTGGCCCGAGCAACTGGATGATCTGGCCCATGTGGAACTGGGCAGGGTGCAGGCTCGGCCACTCGGGTTGTGGGTGAGCGGCCCCGGACATCTGGCTGCCTGGGTGCGGGACAGCGTCGCGATCGTGGGGACGCGCACTTCCACGCACTATGGCGAGGTGGTCACCGGGGACCTGGCGGCGGGTTTGGCCCTGCGCGACATGACGGTGGTGTCAGGCGGTGCCTATGGCATTGATGTGTGTGCTCACCGGGCGGCGCTGGCGGTGGATGGACGCACGGTTGCCGTGCTGGCGAGCGGCGTCGACCAGCCCTATCCACGGGGCAATGCCCGAGTGTTCGATGAGATCCGGGCCAGGGGCTTGTTGGTGTCGGAGTTGCCGCCGGGGGAACGGCCCAGCCGGCCACGGTTCCTGAGCCGCAACCGCGTGATTGCGGCGCTGTCAATGGGGTCGGTGATGGTGGAGGCACGGGTTCGCTCCGGTGCGCAGAACACGCTGGGATGGGCGGAGCGTTTGAGTCGCGTGCGCATGGCGGTTCCTGGGCCAATCACCTCGGCACAGTCCGAAGGGCCCCACCACCAGTTGCGTGAGGACGCCACGCTGGTCACCAGCGCGGCGGAGATCATCGAGCGCATCGCACCGATGGGCCAGCAGACCTTGCCGCTGCCCCAGGGGCCGAGCCGTGTGGTGGACAGGTTGCCGGCGGATCTGAACGACGTCTTCGAGGCTGTGCCGGGCAGTGGGGGACGGCTCGCGGAGGAGATTGCTGCTGCATGCGGACGCACTCTGGTGCAAACCCTGACCGATCTGGGCAACCTGGAAGAGAGGGGGATGATCGAGGAGAACGCCGAAGGCC
>JAUNUL010000402.1 GCA_030538175.1 Propionibacteriaceae bacterium
TCGCGCCGATGCCCTCTCCGATGCCTTGGAACATGTTGCCGCCGCCGAACAGCAGCCCACCCAGCATCATGCCGGTGAGCATGTCGGACCCGCGCCAGTTGTTGTAGTAACCCTGGGCATAGGGCTGATAGGCCGGCCCGCCCTGCCAATAGGGCACCCGCTGCGCGCCCACGGCGACCGTGCGGATATAGGGGTCCGCTCCCACCTTCACGCGCTCTGCGTCGGCTGCACAGGCCGGGACGTCCCGCGGGGACCCACCGGGCGGGGCCCAGGACACGTTCTCGGTTGAGGGGCCGTGCTGCGGGTTGAAGAAGCACGGGGGACGCTTCATCGGCAGCGGACGGCCGGCGACGCGGGCCTTGACGCAGGCGATCGCATAGCGACCGTCCTCAAGGATTTCTGTGACGTGCTTGATCTCATCGGGTCGGGTGACCGCGTCCAATGACTGCTTGGCTTCCTCATAGGCATCCAGGGCACGGGTGTAGTCCTGCTGCATCGCCTCATCCAGCGCGTGGCCAGCCACGTCGGTGTCCAGCAGCTGCAGCTCTTCGCCGAACTTGGTGACGTCTTCATCCGCGACCTGCTTGACCGCAGACACCTGGGACTCCAACTCGGCGCGTTGGCGCTGCTGTTGGCCCAGGGCAGCACGCCGACTGACCAGGATGCCGCCTCCGATGAGGACGACAGCGACGAAAACTACGATCAGGAACTCACCCATGGCAACAAGTCTGCCACGCTGACGCGGCGTCGGGCCGCGTCAGGACCGTCAGTGGCACTCTGTCGCGTCAGGACCCAGCCCGTGGTCTTCTCGCGGTCAGCGGTCCGCTATCGCGGTCAGTGGTCGTCGTCGTCGGTGTCGAGGATCTCGCAGAGGATGGTGCCCGCGGTGATCGTGGCTCCCACCTCGGCATGCAAGCCCTGGACGAGGCCGCTGCGGTGGGCGTTGATCGGCTGTTCCATCTTCATCGCCTCGAGCACGATTATCTGATCACCCTCGGAGACGACCGCACCTTCCTCGACCGACACCTTGACGATCGTGCCCTGCATGGGCGAGGTGAGCGAGGTCGAGGAGGCTTCCTTGGTCTGGCCCCCACTGCGGCGTCGGCGGGGCGCCTTGCGGGTCTTCCCGGCGCCCAGGTTGCCCAGGCTTGTTGGGAGCTTGACCTCGATGCGCTTGCCGTTGACCTCGACCACGACCGACGTCTTGGCGTCGGCTGCGGCGTCGGGCTCGTCGACGTCGGCGGGGGTGCCGGCCCAGGGTTCGATCTGGTTGTCGAACTCGGTCTCGATCCAGCGGGTGTGCACACCGAAGTGGCCATCGGCGCCAACATAGGCGGGCTCGTCGAGCACCACGCGGTGGAACGGAATCACCGTCGGCATGCCGTCGATCCGGGTCTCGGCCAGAGCACGACGCGACCGCTGGATGGCCTGTTCGCGGGTGGCGCCGGTCACGATGATCTTGGCGACCAGGGAGTCGAAGGCGCCTGGGACGGTCATGCCGGTGAGATAGCCCTCATCAACGCGGACGCCCGGGCCGGTCGGCGGAGCCCAATCGGTCAGGGTGCCCGGGGCCGGCATGAAGTTGCGTCCGGCATCCTCGGCGTTGATGCGGAACTCGATGGAGTGACCGCGCACCTCGGGGTCGTCATAGCCGAGTTCTTCGCCGTCTGCGATGCGGAACATCTCCCGGACCAGGTCGATGCCGGCCACTTCCTCAGAGACCGGATGCTCCACCTGCAGACGGGTGTTCACTTCGAGGAAGGAGATGGTGCCGTCCTGGCCGACCAGGAACTCGCACGTGCCCGCCCCGACATAGCCGGCCTCCTTGAGGATGGCCTTGGAGGCGGAATAGAGCGTGGAGATCTGCATCTTCGACAGGAAGGGTGCAGGGGCCTCCTCGACCAGCTTCTGGTGGCGGCGCTGCAGGGAGCAGTCTCGGGTCGACACCACCACGACGTTGCCGTGTTGATCGGCCAAGCACTGCGTCTCGACGTGGCGTGGCTTGTCGAGATAGCGCTCGACGAAACACTCACCCCGACCAAAGGCCGTGACGGCCTCACGGGTCGCCGACTCGAACAGTTCCCGGATCTCCGACCGCTCGCGGGCAACCTTCAGGCCGCGACCGCCACCACCGAAGGCCGCCTTGATCGCGATGGGCAGGCCGTGCTCATCGGCGAAGGCGATGACCTCCTCGGCTCCCGCGACGGGATCCTTGGTGCCAGGAACCAACGGTGCGCCCGCGCGCTGGGCAATATGGCGGGCCTTGACCTTGTCGCCGAGTCCGTCGATCGCTGACGGGGGAGGGCCGATCCAGATGAGGCCGGCATCGATCACCGACTGCGCGAACCCGGCGTTCTCGGCGAGGAAGCCATAGCCGGGGTGGATCGCGTCAGCGCCACTGCGACGGGCGATATCGAGGATCTTCGCAACATCGAGATAGGTGTCAGCAGGGGTGGACCCATCAAGGGCATAGGCCTCGTCGGCCAAGCGCACGAACAGGCTCTCCGCGTCGGGATCGGCATAGATCGCCACGCTGGCCAAGCCCGCATCGGCAGCGGCCCGGATCACGCGAACGGCGATCTCACCACGGTTGGCGATGAGTACCTTGCTGATTGCCACGGGAG
>JAUNUL010000403.1 GCA_030538175.1 Propionibacteriaceae bacterium
CGACCCAGAAGTGCCGGTCGATGAGCTCGGACGCCTCGCGCGCCAGTTGCTCGCCCCCCGGCAGCCCGGCCTGGGCGGCGCTGCTGCCGGCAAGCAGGACGTGGGCGTGTCCGTAGAGCTCCTTGCGGTCGTCAACGCGGTCGGGCATGACGGCGTTGAACCAGCCACCGTGCTCGGCATCGCGCCCGGCGCCGGTCGTGTAGTAGTCGATGCCGTGCCGGGCGATCTCGGCGGCACCCTCATCGCCGAGCAGGTGGGCGATCGAGAAGACGTGCACCATGCGGGCGCCGATCCACAGCTGCTGGCCCTGCGCGGGCACCGGCCGGCCGGCGTTGTCGAGCCAGTGGAACCCGCCCTCGGCGCGCCGCACGTGCGGGGCGTAGAAGGCGAGCAGGTCGGCGCGGTGGGCGTCGAGCCACGCGAGGTGGGCGGGCTCGCCCCAAGTGGCGATCGGTGCGGTCATGGGTCCTCCTGACCGCACCCTCTCACCCTGGCTGGGCCGGCGTCACGCCCGCGCCCGGACCCGACCCTCGAGCACCTCCTGGCACAGGTCGATCGTCTCGGGCAGCAGGTCGACGCCGAGCATCCGCGCGGTGCGGGTGACCCGGGCGACGAGCCGCTGCACCTCGTCGGCCCGCCCGGCCACGTGCTCGATGCGGATGCGTTCGCCGAGCAGCAATTCGTCGTCGGGCGCCGCCGCGAGGGCGCGGTTGGCCGCCCAGCGCGCCGTGTCGAGGTCGCCCCGTTCACGCGCGACCCGCGCGGCGACCACCCCGACGTCGCGGATGAGCGCGGCCGCGTCGGTGCGGAACTCCTCGGCCCAGCCCCACTGGCTCGGCGCGGCATCGGCCAGCGGCGCACCCCGGACCAGGTCGAGGGCGCCCACGAGCCGCTCCAGCGGCAGCCGGTTCACGCCCCCGGCCGTGAGGAGCACCAGTTCGTCCCAGTCGGAGCCGACCTCGGGGTGCAGGTCGATGCGGCCCGAGTAGGCGTCGGGCAGGTAGAGGCCCCCCGCCGGGTCGGCGCCGAGCCAGCGCCGCAGCCGGCTCATGTTCGAGCGGCGTGTGCCCTCGGCCACGACCAGGGACGCCGCCATCTGCTGGGGGCTCGCGCCCGGGTGCAGCAGGAGCCACGCGCAGTACTCGATGAGCTGGCGGCGGGCCCGGTCCGGCGTCGGCCCGGTGCACCCGAGCAGCTCGACGGGGCCGAGCAGGTTCAACCGCGGACCCGTCCGGGGCTCAGGCGCCGGCACGGGCCGCAGGGCGATGATGTTCACGTCGTCCTCCGAGGGGGTCTCCCACCAGGGGGCGGGCTGCGTGGTGGTCGCCTGGGAGAGGCGGTAGAGGTCGGTCAACGCCCGGCGCGTGTCGCCCGGGACGGCCTGCGGCGCCACCTCGACGGTCGAGTTCGCGAGGCGGCGGGCCCCGGCGGGGTCGGTCGACAGCACCCAGTCGACCGACGTGTCGCGGGCCGGGTCGACCACCGCGACGGCGGCGACCCCGCACGCATGCCCGGCGATGGCCGCCTCGAGGCGGGCGAGCTGGTCGGCGTCGGGCGCGACCTCGAACAGCACGACCTGCGCCGACCAGGCCTCGGCCAGGTCGGGGTCCAGACGGCCGGCGTCCCACCCGCTGCCGGGGATGAACCGTGCGCGCTGGCGGACGAGCCGCTCGACGGCGGCGACCCCGTCCTCGACCTCGCGGTCGCAGGCGATCCGGCCGTCTCCGGCGGCGTCGGCGAACCGGGGGTCAGCGGTCACGACGAGCAGGTCCAGCTCGGCCGCCCACGGCGCGCACGCCAGCTCGACCAGCATCGCGGACAGCACCTCGCCCGCCTGCCCCGCCTCGTCGGCCACCCCGAGGACACCCGAGGCCATGACGTCCACCATCACGAGCCGGTCGGGGCCCTGCTCGCCGAGGGTCACCAGCGCCGGGTAGGCGACCGGGTGGTCGACCTCGGGGAGGGCGTCCAGGGCCGACCAGCCGACGGCGAGGCTGTCACCGACGCGCGTGAAGCCCTCGGGGGCGCTCGCCGGCGTCACCCCGAACACGAACTCGAGGTCGTCGGGCCCCACCAGCGCGTGGACGAGGGGCAGCGCCGCCTGCCGCTGCTCCCACCAGTGGCGGGCCAACAGGCGCATCGCGCGGGCCAGCAGCTCGACCCGCCCGGGGCCGTGCTCGGCGGGAGCCACCTGGGTGAGCGCCGCCTCGTAGCGGGACAGTTCACCGGTCGGCGCGGCGAATCGGCGACCCAACGGGCGGGCGTGCGCCTGGACCCGTCGGCGCACGCCGAGGCCGCCGATGACCGCCGCGGCCGAGAGTGCGGTCATGCCGCCGAGCAGCCCGGCCGCCGGCCCGGCCTCGGCATCGGGCGCGAGGGTCTGGGTCCCCTCCTCCGTCTCGTCGATCTCGGACGCCGTGGGCCCGTCCTCGACCTCCGCCGGCACCTCCACGGGGGACGCGGGGACATCCGCCGACGCAGGGACGGGCGCAAGCTCCGGATCGGGCGCGGACTCCGGGAGGGGCGCAGAGGCCGGGGCGGGGGCGTCCGTCGCGTCGACCACCAAGGGCACCTTCAGCACCCACCCGGGCAGGATGAGGTCGGGGTCGGTGATGCGGCCCG
>JAUNUL010000404.1:0-2364 GCA_030538175.1 Propionibacteriaceae bacterium
TCCTCCAAGACGTGCGCTATCGCATACACGCGCACGTGCGTCTTCGTCGTCACGCAACTGACCCGGTGGCCAAGTACCGCGATCAGTTCCGGCGACGCGTCGAGCGCGGCGCATGCTTTACCCAGCCGTACCTCGGCACCCGAGAGTTCACCGCCCTGTTCGGTCCGCCCAGCGACGCGACAGCGATCCCTGTTACGGACGATTTGGGTGTCATGCTCCATTCGATCGGATTTGCATCCAACGGCGGCAACCCGACATCGACGTGGTTCCTCGCCTCGCTGGAGCAAGGTGTGCTTCGTGTGCCCGAGCATGGGCTCAAGGTAGGAGACGAGCCGTGAGCACCCTGTACCAGGCCCTCGTCCGATACGCCGACGACCACCAACTGTTGGCTCGCCCCTACTACGCAGACCTGCGGGCTCTCTGGCAGCTCGATCTCAACGCGGACGGCTCGCTGGCCTCACGGCACCTCACGGCCATCGACGCGGAACCCGACAAGAACGGGAACCCAGGCAAGGTACCGGGACGGATCTTCTCATCTCCAACCATGAAACGGACCAGCGGCATCGCGGCCATTCTGGGCGCCGATGGGCTGGACTACGTCCTCGGGTGGCACGAGCCCGTGCCTGATGATCCAGCAGCGGAGGCCAAGGCTCGCGCCGACTCGGCGGCCCGCCACGCGGCTTGGGCTGATCTGATGCGAGCGTGGGCTGCGAGCCCCTTGGCTGCTGAGGACGCCGCCCCGCAGGCGGTCGCCCGCTTCCTCGACGACGGCGTCCGCCACGTCGAGCGCCCCGCCAAGTGGGGCGCCAAAGACCGCGTGCGTATCCGCGTCAACGGTCACCCCGTCACCGACTCCGCTTCCGCTGCCGCCTTCTGGGCGCAGCACGTGGAAGCGAAGAAGACGTCCGATCGTCGTGGATTCTGCCTCGTCTGCAGCCGCTACGCCACCCTGGTGGCGACGCTTCCCCAGTCGGTCAAGGGGACGCTCATCCCGGACGGTCACACCTCAGGAGTTGCGCCGATCAGCATCAACGAGGCCGTGTACGGCTTCGACCTGCGCAAGGGGCTGGGCCAAGTTCCGGTCTGTGTCGCCTGTGCCCAAGCCATCCCCGTAGCCCTGGAGAACCTGCTCGCCTCGACCAGCCACACCCACCGGACGCCACGATCTGCGACCACGTGGTGGATCGAAGGAACTGCTCCCATCGACTTTTGGTCTTGGGAGACGCCTGCCTCCGACAGCGACGTCCGGGAGCTGATCCATCGGATTGCCGCTGGCTCAGGTACCGACGAAGCCGAGCAGCTCGACCACTTCCACGCTCTGACGCTGGAGGCCAACGGCCCCCGCCTCGTGGTCAGGGACTGGACCCACATGCCCCTGACCGAGCTGCAGGACAACATCCTCGGGTGGTTCCGGGACACCCGAATCGTCCCTCTGTGGCCGAATGGCCGTGAATACCAGTCGTTGGGGCTGATGGCCCTGTCCACCGGACGCCATGAGGCCAAGGCGAACCAATACCGGTACCTGTCCGACAAGGCCGGACGCCACCCGCACAGGGTCACCGAGACCCTCCGCGAGGTTGCGCTGCAGGGTCGCCCATTACCGCGTGACATCGCCGCCCACGTCCTGCAGCGGATCATCGCCGACCAGAACGTGGACGACCCACGTGCGGCCCTCCTCCAACTCTTCTTGACCCGATCCACCGCGAAGGGAACCGACATGCCCGGCCTCGATCCCACCAACCAAGATCCCTCGTACCTTCTGGGCAGGCTTATGGCCGTGTACGAGAACATGCAGTACGCCGCGGCGACCGCTTCCGGAGGGGACGCCCCCAACGCCACTTTCGCGGACAAGTTCATGGCTGGAGCGATCACCTCGCCGATCCTCATCCTTACCTCGGGCGCCAAGCAGGCCCAAGGGTGGCGCGCCAAGCTCCGGCGGGCGAATCGGAGCTACTTCTTCGACCAGACCATCGACTCCATCGCCAGTCTCCTGGAGCAAACGAGACCAGCACCGACCCGCGCCACCATCGAGGAGCAGGCATCGTTCCTGCTGGGCTACCACCACCAACGTGCCTCCGACAACCATGCCCGCCAAGCGGCCCGGTCCGCCAAGGCGGCCGCCGCCGAGGACACGGCGGCCGAAAACACAGACAACACGGCGTCCGACGACGACAAGAGCTGACCAACCCAACCAGTGCCAAAGGAGCCAGCAGATGAGCGCAGCAACCAACCCCGCCGTCCGGCACGATGTCGTCTTCCTGTTCGACATCACGGATGGAAATCCCAACGGCGACCCCGACTCGGGCAATCGCCCGCGAGTCGACACGGAGACCAATCACGGCCTGGTCACCGACGTCTCACTCA
>JAUNUL010000404.1:2402-2622 GCA_030538175.1 Propionibacteriaceae bacterium
CGCGACACCGTGGGGCTGGCGGCCGGTGGGGCCGAGGGGTACGACATCTTCGTGACAGCGGGGACGTTCCTGAACGAGGCGCTGGAGAAGTCGTACGCCGAGACCGGCACGCCGCTGGACGCGAAGACCAAGACGCCCAATGCCTCGGAGGCGCGCGACTGGTTGTGCGCGCGCTACTTCGACATCCGAATGTTCGGCGCCGTGCTCAGCTCCGGGAGAA
>JAUNUL010000009.1 GCA_030538175.1 Propionibacteriaceae bacterium
GCCCCTGGCCCGGGGTGTGGTCCTCATGGGAGACCAGGGGCGCGACACCATCGGTGCTGACCACTTCGGCCAACCGTTCGCGGAGAGCAGCCGCGCCGCCCTCGCTCAAAACGTCGAGGCGGTGCAGGATCCGGTGGTCGATCCCGGGTGCGGGGAAGGAGTCGACCTCGCGGCACAGTTCAAGGGCCGATGAGGGCTCGCGGCGTACGCCACGGGCATGCTTGTGCTGGAACCCGGCCCCATGGAACATCGTGGTCACCCCGGCACCCAGCAGCCGGCCCTCAAAGCTGGCGATGGCGAAATCCCAGGGCAGCGGCGCGGTCGGGCGCGGTCGACGTTCCTTTTCCAGCGCATCGGAGTGCACATCGATCAGACCGGGCAGGACGAGCAGGCCCTGGCCGTCGATATCGGCGCGGACCCCGCCTGTCCCGATCTCGGCAATCCGGCCTTCCCGGACCGCGATCCAGGCATCGTCGAGGACGCGGTCGGGGAGAACGGCTCGGACACCGCCGAGGATGAAGTCGGCTGGCGTGTGGCTGGCCGGCCACGCCCGTGGCTCGGTGGGGGCGAGGGTGTCAACGGGGTTCATGCGACTGCTCCATCGGTGGGGTCGGCGGCGGGCTCATCGGCGATCGTGTCGTCGGTGATGTGGTCGACCAGCTCGGCGCGGTCGGCGATCACTGCATCCGGGGTGTCATCGGCGACGACCAGTCCGCCGGCGATGACGATGACGCGGTTGGCGAGGCGGCGGATGATCTTCATGTCGTGATAGACGGCCAGCACCGCGACCTCAAGTCGTCGCAGATCCTCGATGAGGAGCAGGGCCTTTTCCCGGTTGGCCGGATCGAGGGCCGACACCGGCTCATCGAGCAGGAGCAGCCGGGGTGGGCTGACGGTCCCGGCGGCGAGGTTCACCCGCTGCCGTTCACCACCGGAGAGCACAGCGCAGTCGATGTCCCACAGCGCCTCGTCGAGCCCGAGGCGCTGGAGCGCGCCGGCGGCGGCGTCCCGGGCGTCCGGGAGATCCAGGCCGCGCCGACGGGCGGCCCGCAGCACCAACTCGAATGGGCCGACCCGGGGTGGGGCCTGCAGGAACTGTGAGACGTACCCGAACTCACGACCACGCAACCGCGCCATCGTGCGGTCCGGAAGGTCGGTGAGCTCCAGCGGCTCGCCACCGTTGGTGGCCAGCCGGACCGATCCGGAGTCCGGCAGATAGGTCCGATAGATGCAGCGCAACAGGCTGGACTTGCCCGCACCCGAGGCGCCCGCGACGGCCACATGTTCCCCGCGATCGACGTGCAGGGTGACCCCGTCGAGGCTGGTCACCGTCCGCCCACCGACCGCGTGCAGGGTGAACGTCTTGACGAGATTCTCGACGCTGAGGATGGGTGTCTGCAAGGTCTCCTGGGTCATGGTCGTCACCTCCCTGCGGCTGCCACGAGCCGCTGCGTGTACGGATGATGGGGATCGGCGAACAGCTGATCGGTCAGGCCCTGCTCGATGACCCGGCCCTGACGCATGACGATCGCCCGGTCGGTCAGCGCGGAGATCACCGCGAAGTCGTGGCTGACGACCGCGACGGCCAATTCCCGTTCGGCGAGCAGTTCGCGGAGCAGGTCGAGTACGCCCGCCGCCACGCTCGCGTCGAGTCCCGTCGTGGGTTCGTCCAGCAGCAGCACCTGGGGGTCACCGGCGAGTGCCTTCGCGATCTGCACGCGCTGGCGCATGCCACCGGAGAACTGGCCGACCACGTCGTCCATGCGGCTGAGCGGGACCTCGACGCGCTCCAAGAGCTGAGCGGCGCGGCGACGGATCGCGTGATAGGAACGCCACCCGCCCGCGGTCAAGCGGTCGGCGATGTTGCCGCCGGCGGAGATCCGCAGGTCCAGACCGGCTGCCGGGTCCTGGTGGACCACGGCGAGGGTGGAGATCCGCAGCGCCCGGCGGTCGGCGGCCGACAGGCCGAGGACGTTGGTGCTGCCCTCGTCGACATCGGCCAACAGCACCCGGCCCTCGTCGGTGGTCTCCTCGCCGATCAGGCAACGCAGGACGGTGGACTTGCCCGACCCGGACTCACCGATGATGCCCAGCGCCTCACCGGGGGCGATGTCGAAGGACACATCGTCGACAGCGCGGACCCGGGTCGATCCGCGGCGGGCCTCGAACGTCTTGCCGAGGTGTTCGACCTTGACGGCCCACTCCTCGCCCGGGGCGGTGCGGGCCCGGGCGGCCGGGGCGAGATCGTCGTCGGCCTGCTGAGTCAGCGAGTCGATGGCACGCACGCGCTTGGTGGGATCCGGCAGCCACTGCAGGGGCGCGAGGAGCTGGTGATCCTCGGCATCCACGTCGTTGTCGCGGACCCGGGAGCACCACTCGACATCGGAGCACAGCCAGTCACCGGTGCTGGTCTGGACCAGATAGGTGTCGTCAGAACCACACAGGATGCAGGCCGAGCCGTCGGCGTACTCCACCTCGAACGGGACGTCATCGAACGTGACCGGGATGACCTTGGTGTGCGGGGGGACGGCGTACAACTTCTTGTCACGCCCGTGGGAGAGCAGGGTCAGGTGCTCGGCATCGTTGAGGCGGGGCACGTCCCAGCGGGGGATGGGGGAGGGCGCCATGACGTAGCGGTCCTCGACCAGGACCGGGTACCCGGACGCGGCGTTGATCACGCCACCGGTGACGAGGTCTTCATAGAGAGCGACCCACAGGCGGGCATAGTCGGCTTCCGCGTGCATGCGCCGGGTCTCCGTCACGTCCTTCTCGATCGGCCGCAGCGGTTCCGAGACCGGGACCTGCAGGACCAGCGTCTGGTGGTCGCGCATCCGGTCCTCGGGAACCCGGTGTCGGGACTGGACGATGGTCGCCTCGCGGGTGTCGGCGGTGGCGCCGCAGCCCAGGGTGCCGCGGATGAGCCGGCGCAGGTTGACGGCGTTCACGCCCTCCTCGTCACCCTGGTCAATGACCTTGACGGTGTCGGACTCGGCGCCGATCGCGACCGTGACCTGGAGTCCGCCGGAGCCCCAGCCACGGGCGACCGGCATCTCCCGGGAGCCGAAGGGCACCTGATAGCCGGGGATGCAGACCCCGGAGAGGCAGGCGCGGCGTACTTCCCGTTTGCCCTGCTCGTCCAGGACGGTCGGGCGATCCGGGGCGGCGAGATCGGCGGTGAGGGTGGCGATATCAGTCATGGCTGGCCTCCTCGGCCTGCTGTTCCTGGTCCTGCTCCTGGGCGTTCGCGACCGCGCGGTCGACCATGGAGCGGAACGTCACATAGTGGGGGAGCTTCAGGTGTTCCAGGAAGCCGTTCGCGGCGAGCCCATCGGTGGTGAGCATGATGATCTGCTGCAGTTCGCGGCCGTCGGTGGAGGTGCCGTGTCGGTGGGCGGCGAGATCCAGAATCGAGCCCGCGATGGCTTTGCGCTCGTTGTGGCCGACGGCCATGGCATACCCGACGTCGAACTTCGCGGTGTCCTCACCGCGGGAATCCAGGTGGGCGATCGACTCACACTCCGAGACCTCGATGGCCCCGACCGTGACCGGGTTGCCGGTGTGGGGGTGGGTCACTTCCAGCGGCACGCGACCGTGGCGCACTTCGCCGAGGGTGACGGACTCATCGGCATATCCATCGGGGCCGAGGATGTTGCGATACCACTGCGCGACGAGGCCACCAGTGTCGGCCAGCGCCATCGCCGACAGCAGCGCCGAGCGGGGCGCGGGGAGATGGACCGGCCGCAGGGCCAGATCGAAGGGTTCGGGATCATCCGCGGCTTCGGCGGACCGGTCGGTGAGGAGGTTCTGGTCGGCGAGCCAGGTGGAATACCGCTTCGGTGGTTGGTCGGGGTGGCTCGCCGGCTCCTTGGCTACAGCCAGCAGATCGTCGGTGGGCGGCAGCGGATCAGCCTCACCGGGGCGGGTGAGCAGGCGGGCGGTGTAGTCCACGGTGCGACCCAGCAGCTGCGGCCCGTCCGGGGAGCGGTGGGCGGGCACGATGCGCCGCAGGAGTTCCATGGCGTCCGGGTCGATCGGCAGGCTGGTCGCCAACCGCGGCAGCGTCGAGCGGTGGGCGCGGAGCAGGTGGACGGCCTCCGGCAGATCTCCCTGCGCCTGGAGGAAGGCCGCCGCCGCCGTGCGGTGGCCGATCAGGGCGGCCTCACCCATGAGCCGGTCGATGGCTTCGGGGAAACGACGCAGAACATCGTCGATCGCGGCCTCGTCGTCGGCGACCGTCGGGGTGCCGACGGAGCCCTGCTCACGCAGGCGAGCGCCGCGGTCCCTGACCAGCGATTCGGCGGCGAGGATCGCGGCCGTGCCGCCCTTGTTCGTGCCGGCGTAGGTCATCGGGTCTCCTCGATGGTGGTCGTGCGGGGCAGCCCGAGCAGTTCGCCGGTGGGGGCGATGCACAGCATGTCGATGCCACGGGGGAAGGACGCGTTCAGCTCGGCACGCGTGGCGAGCAGGTCGCGGGACAGGCCAGCCACGCGGACCCGGCGGCTGCCGGGGATCCCGGGGCCGCTCAGCGCCAGCGTGAGCCAATCGCTGGAATTCGACGCCGACTGCTGTCCCGGTGTTTCCCCGGGACTGGTCGCCTGGGCACCGGTGAGCCCTGATTCGGTCGCATCGACTCCGAGTTCGTCCTCGTCGCGGCAGGCAGGCTCGTCGACGGCGAGCCCCTCGACGGCGAGGCAGACCATGGTGCCGAGGTGGGGCTCAAGCGCGGTCCCGGTGGAGAGCGCCGCGATCCGGGCCGGATCGGGGTCAAGGCCGGTGAGAACCCAGCGGGCGGCCTCTGGCGTGGTGATCGGTGCACGGGTGAGGCCGGCGATGCCCTCCACGGCGCGGGTCGCGTCAGCCTGCGCAAGAATTCGACGCCGACCTGCGTTGTCGGCCGCATCCGCCCTGGTCAGATTGTCGCTGCCCGTCGGTCCGGGTTGTTTTGTTGCGGCTCCCTCCGCGGCACCTGGGTCCGCGACCTGCTTTCTGGTTCCGCCGCGGCTGTCGATGGCATCGCTGGGCTCACGGCGGCCGTCGATAGCGGCGATCGGCGTCATCAGGTCGGTGAGTGCGAGCATCGGCAACTCCACCGGTGCATGCAGCGGGTGGCTGAGATGCTGCAGCGCACCCGGTCGGGCCAGGGCATCGAGGCAGGCGCGGAAGGTGCGCTGTCGCTCGGCATCGTTGAGCAGCAGCGTGCGGGTGGTGCTGTCCTTGTCACCCAGCGGGTGCAGGTCGGTCGTCACGGGATCTCCTCGAACTCGACAACGGTGGGGGCGAGTTGTTCCCATTCGGCGGCCCGTGCCATCCGGTGCACCGCTGCGATATCGGCGCACAGTTGGCGCAACCGCGGGGCCAGCTCGCCATCGCGCACTAGCTCGGCCTCACACACCGCCTGTGCGAGCGCGGCCTCGGGATCGTCACCCAGTCGCATGGACCAGCCGGGAACGCCATCGAGCAACACCTCAGCCGATGACACGAGTGCATCGCACAAAAGGAAGCGGGTCCCGGCGATGGGCTCCCGCACTTGGGTCGCCACCGTCCCGACCTCAGGGCCACGGACCACCTCGACATCGGTGGTGGACAACACCTCGTTGGCCAGCGAGATCAGCTCGGCACGCTCCGCTGCGGCCAGCCACTGGCACAGCTCTTCGCGGGACATGGCACCGGAGTCCATGTCGCTGGCCCGTTCATCAGTTCGGATCACGACAACGAGCCTGCGAACTGGGGGTGAGCAGGCCCCGCCACGCAAGCGAACACCCGGTGACATCACGCTGAAGAACAACTCCGATTGGTGACGCGCCAGTATTGGAGAGGTTCAGAGCTCGCAGACGAACCGGACCAGGTCGAGCCGGGTCCAGTTCGAGGAAACGAACAACGGTCGTCCCGAGGACGCATCAACGCTGAGCGTGGTGACATGCCAGGCCTGTGCCTCGCTCTCGAGATCCAGATGGGTCCGGACGTGGTCGGGTGGCTCATCCACGGTCACTCGGCACCACCTCCGCTCCGGGCTCCAGCGCAGGCCGCGGAGCAGTTCATCGAGGGAGTCGAAGACCGCGAGCCCCACCTCGACATGGTCGGCGATGCCTGGCGCGATCCACTCCGTGAGCAAGGTGCTGACGGCGTCGTCGAGATAGGCCAACCGCTGCAGACGGGTGCAGGGCAGGCTGCCGGTGCCCAGTTTGGTGGCTACCAGATCCGGGGGTGGGAGCGGCTCGGCACCGAGGACGAACGTCTTGGTTGACCATCCTGAGGCAGCGGCCTCCTGGTGCAGTGAAGGCGCTCGGTCGCGGGAGATCACATAGTCGAGCCGTCGGTGCACGAAGGTGCCGGCACCTTGGGTCCGACGGACCAGATAGCGGCTCGCCAGGTGGTCCAGGGCACCGCGGGCCACCGCGCGGGTGACACCGAACCGGCCCATGATCTGGTGCTCGCTCATGATCCTCGTGCCAACCGGCAACGGCCGGATCTCGTCGGCGAGCAGGTCGGCGAGGTCGCGACTGCTCAGGTCAACCACGACGGGTGCGCACCAGCTCCACGATCTCGGCTGCGGATCCGAGCAGGGCGTGGTGCGGTTGGGCGGCGAGGGTGTCGCGATCGGCGGCCCCGGTCAGGACGCCCACGCCAACGGCCCCGGCGTGATGGGCGGCCCACAGGTCGGCGGGGGTGTCCCCGACCGCGATCACGGCGGCGTGCTCGGTGACGTCGAGCGCGGCCATGGCCGCGAGGATCATGTCGGGAGCTGGCCGACCGCCGGCGACCTCCGTCGCGCAGACGACGAAATCGACCGTGGTAGGCACCGACCAGCCCAGTGCCGTGAACAGCAGGTCCACGGTCGGCCGGTCAAACCCGGTGGTCAGCGCGACCTTGATCCCATCGGCCCGCAGGGCGGCGAAGGCATCCTCGATGCCGGCGAAAGCGCGGGGCGGGTGCGCCTGATAGGCAGCGGTGAGCTCGTTCACGAACCGCGCGTGGACCTCATCGACCAACTGCGGTCCGGCGTCCACGCCACCCGCGTCGAGCAGTGCGCTGACGGCTCCGTGCTTCTCGGTGCCCATCTGTTCAACGAAGGTCGCGTCGTCATACTGTGCGCCCGCGTCCTCGGTCACCCTGCGCAGGACCGCATAGACCAGGTCGCCTTCATCGATCGTCGTCCCGGCCATGTCGAACGCCACGAGCTTCGCCCACGTAGTCACGACCGCACGCTAAGTCAGTTGCGCGCCACCCCGCCGACGTCCTGCGGTCGGGGGAGTGAACGCCACGTGAAGGATCGGGCGGAACGGCGTCGAAGCCCCCGCGCAGGTCACGCCGCCGGGAGGATGGTCGGCGTGGACACTGATCTGATCATCGTGGGTGCTGGCATCGTGGGGCTTGCGCACGCTGTGGCCGCGGTGCGCCGCGGGTTGAGCGTACGCATCATCGAGCGGGACGCCCGTGCCGTGGGGGCATCGGTCCGCAACTTCGGCCATTGCTGCCTGACCGCTCAACCCGACGAGCATCAGGCCATGGCCGAGAGCTCCCGCGACGGTTGGTTGCGCACGTCGGCCGCGGCTGAACTGGGCGCGCGCGAGGCTGGGGCGTACGCGGTCGCCCGCAATGGCGCCGAGTTGGCCGTGCTCGAGGAGTTCGCCGCCACGCGCGATGACGTCGCGTTGCTCACGGCCACCGAGATAGCCGAAGCGCTGACTGGTGGCACCCGACAGCCGGCGGGGTTGCTGGGCGGGGCGTACTTCCCAAGGGACCTCCGCGTCGACCCCCGGGTGACCGTGGCCCGGCTCGCGGCCTGGCTGGAAGGCCAGGGTGTCCGCATCGACTGGCGCACCGCCTGCCTCGGGACCGGTGACGGTGTCGTGCACACCTCGCGGGGGGAGCTGCGCGCCGAGCACGTCCTGGTGTGTGTCGGTCACGATGTCGATCGGTTGTTCCCGGCGGTCGCCGATGCGGCTGGTCTGGTGCGGTGTGCGCTGCAGATGGCGCTGGTGGACGGTCCGGTTGGGTACGCCTCCCATGCCGCGGTGCTCACCGGCACGTCGATGTTGCGCTACGGCGGGCTGGCGGCGATGCCGTCCGCGAGCGAGGTGCGGTGCCTGCTCCCCGACGAGCTGCTCGAGATGGTTGCGAACGTGATGTGTGCGCCCCGCCCGGACGGAACGCTGCTGGTCGGTGACTCCCATGCCTACGACCTCGCCCACGAGCCGTTCCTCGACGAGTCGATCTCCCAGCGGCTGCTGGATGAGGTCGCGGCCGTGTTCGGCCTGCCCGGCCTTCGAGTACGCCAGCGCTGGCAGGGGGTCTATGCGTCCTGCCCCGACCAGGACCTGCTGGTTGAGTCGGTGGACGAACGCACGACCGTGGTGTCGGTGACCTCCGGGGTGGGCATGACGCTGTCCTTCGGGCTCGGCGAGCAGACGTTGTCGACGCTCACCTGAGCCGTCGGCTCTTTCCGAGACGTCGCCCCTCACCCCGAGACACAGCTCGACCGGCCGCCGAGGGGCACGATGCCCAACGACGACCGGTCGAGGAACCGTCAGTCGACGGCCTTGCGCACGAACAGGGCCATGGCCTCCACGATCAGCACCACGGCGAGGATGAACAGCACGATCGTGGTCACCACCTGGAACTCCAACACCCGGGAGGCATTGAGCAACAGGAAGCCAATGCCGCCGGCGCCGACGATGCCGAGCAGGGTGGCGGAGCGGATGTTGACGTCCAGCAGGTACATGATGTGGGCCACGAACGCGGGCAGTGCCTGGCGCAGGGTCGCGCCGAAGAACACCTGGGACCGGGTCGCGCCGTTCGCGAGCAGCGCGTCCTGCACCCGGGTGTCGGTCTCTTCGAGCGAGTCGGCGATCAGCTTCGACAGCAGGCCGACGGCGCCGATGGCCAGTGCGAGCGTGCCCGCCACCCCGCCCAGGCCCGAGATCACCACGAAGACGATCGCGATGATGAGCTCGGGGATCGCACGGACGGTCACGATGATGACCCGGAAAAGCGTGGCCACCCACTGCTTGGCGACGACGTTGCGGGCGGCGAAGATCCCGATCGGGATGGCCAGGATCGAGCCAAGCAGCGTCGCGGCCAGGCCGATCTGGACGGTGACGAGCATGTCGGCGAGGATCGCGTCGAGGACGTCCCAGCCGCCCGGCGGCAGGAACAGCCCCAGCGTCTTCGGGATGTTGCCCAGGGCCATCACCGATTCGACCGGGTTGATCCCCGCAGCGATCAGACAGGCGATGACGGCCAGGAACAGGAAGACCAAGCCGCTGACCCGCTCGACGCGGGACTTCGTCCACGGCGGGGTGATCCGCTCGCGGGTGATCGGCTTGGTCGGCCACACCGACTGCCACAGCTTGTCCGACCACGAGCGCCGGCCCGTGTCCCCAGTCATGATCGCCGTGCGCAGGGCGCCGGAGATGAGCTCGGTGACCACGCAGAGGACGAGCACGACCACGGCCAGTGCCATGCCGCGCTGATAGTTCAGCGAGCGCAGCGAATCGGCCAGGGCCAGCCCGATGCCGCCGACGCCGACATAACCGAGGATCACCGAGGTGCGCAGGTTGATGTCGAACCGGTGCAACGCGGTGGCGATGATCTGCGGCGTGAGTGCGGGCAGGATGCCGGCGATGATCTGCTGCTGGCGACCGCCGCCGGCCGCGCGGATGGCTTCCTGTGGGCCGTTGTCGAGCGATTCGATGGCGTCGGCGTACAGCTTGCCGACCATGCCGATCGAGTGGATGCCCATCGCGAGGACGCCCGGCAACGCACCCAGGTTGAACACCCGCATGAAGAAGATCGCGAGGATCAGGTCGGGGACCGCGCGGGTGAGCACGATGAACCCGCGAGCCACGGCGCGCGTGCTGGAGTTGGGGGTGGTGTTGGCTGCCGCGAGCAGCGCCACCGGGATCGACAGGATGACGCTGAGCACCGTCGCGAGGATCACGATGGCGAGCGTCACCCCGATCAGCCGGAACAGTTCAGCGGCCTCCGGGAAGTCGAGGGGGAACATCCGGCCGATGAAGCGGGTGGCGTTGTCCCACGAGTCGATGATCGAGGCGAGGTTGATCCGCAGGTCGACCACCGACCAGATCGACGCGACCAGCAGCCCGACCATGAGCGCGCCCGCCGCGATGGTCCGGGGTGGCGGCATCGGGCGTGGCGGCAGCTCGCGTTGCCCCGGGTCGTGCCGGGGGAGGGTCGTGATCGACATCAGACGGCTTCCACAGCCTGTTCGGCGGTGGCCTCGTCGGCCGCTGCCATCGCCGAATAGATGTTGAGGGCGTCCTCACGGGCGATGGTTTCGGTGTCCCGGTCCAGCACGACCTTGCCCTGGCGCAGACCGACAATGTGGTCGGAGAAGTCCAGCGCCAGCTGGACCTGGTGCAGGGAGCAGATGACCGTCAGGTTCTCCTCGCGGCTGATCCGGCCGATGAGCTCGATCACCTGGGTGCTCGACACGGGGTCGAGGGAGGCGACGGGCTCATCGGCAAGCAGGATCTCGGGCTGCTGGATCAGCGCCCGGGCGATGGCCACGCGCTGCTGCTGCCCGCCGGACAGCGTGTCCGCGCGCTGGTACGCCCGGTCAGCGAGCCCGACCCGGTCCAGCTGTTCCATGGCTTCCCGGCGCACGGCCTTGGGATAGCTCATGAGGGTCAGGCGCGGCCCGTTGAGGGTGCCGAGCTTGCCGGTGCAGACGTTCTCGAGCACCGACATGGGCCCGACGAGGTGGAAGTGCTGGAAGATGAACCCGATCCGGCGCCGCAACTGGCGCAGCTCGCGTTCGCTGGCGGTGTCCACGCGGACACCGAGGGTCTCGATCGCGCCCGAAGTGGGCCGCTGGAGACCGTTGACGTGCCGCAGCAGGGTGGACTTGCCGGAGCCCGACAGCCCCAACAGGACCGTGACGCGACGCGGTGCGAACGACACCGAGACATCATCGAGGCCCCGGACGGTCGGGTTGAACTGCTTGCTGACGCCGTTGAAGACGACCGGATCGGTGCTCATCTCTCAGCTCTCCTTATTTCTTGGATCCTGGCGAGTTGTGCGTCAGGCCTTGTTGCAGGCCTCGGCCTTGGTCAGGTCGCAGACCTTGCGAACGCCGTCATATTCGGCGTCAGTGACCTTGACCATGCCCCACTCGGTCTCCTCCGGGAGCTTGCAGTCGGCCTCGGAGGTGCAGACACCGTCAGCGACCATCGCCGGCTTGTTGGCCTTGGCGACCATGGCGCGCAGCTGGTCCTGGGTGGCCGAGTCAAGGGTCTCGGTGTTCATCGCGAGCGGGGAACCCATGATCTGCTCGGAGCGCCAGATCTCCTTGACCTCGCCCTGGGCGAGCTGACCCTTGTTGACCATCTGGGTCTGCATGGCCTCATAGGCGAAGCCCGCATCGCACTGGCCGGACTTGACCGAGAGCAGCGAGGCGTCATGGCCGCCCGCCATCACCGGGGTGATGTCGGTTTCGGGGTTGATGTTGGCGGCGATCAGGCCGGCGGAGGGATAGAGATAGCCCGAGGTCGACGCCTTGTCGACGAAGCAGACCTTCTTGCCCTTCATCTGCTCGATGTTGGTGATCTCGGTGTTGTCGGCCTTGACCCAGCCGATCGAGTAGTAGCCGGGCTTCTCGTCCGGTGCGTCGACGAGCGCGCCGAGCGGCTCGACCGGGACGCCGCCGTCCTTGGCGATCTTGTAGGAGAACGGGCCATAGGCGGCGATGTCGATCTTGCCGGCGCGCTGGCCCTCGATGACCGCGGCATAGTCGGTGGCGTTCTGGAACTCCACCTTCTTGCCGGTCTCCTTCTCGATGAGCTTGGTGATGTTGCCGTACTCGGCCTGCAGGGAGGTGGACTCCTCCGAGGGCACAGCGGCGAAGACAATGGTGGTCTTTTCACCGCTGTTGCCGCCCTGGCTGGCGGAGGTGTTCGATGCGGACTCGCCACAGGCCGACAGCGCCAGAACGCTGGCAGCGGCGACGGCAACGAGAGACTTGGTGGTCAGGAAACGCTTGACAGACACAAAAAACCCCTAAAGTGAGCCTTCGGGTAACGACCTGGCGGCAGGCGCCCGTCGGGGTGTGCGGCGGCGCCGTCCCCCGCAAGCCACTCAAAGTGAGAGGGTCGACCGGCCAGCAGCCGGTTCCTTAACTTGGACCGACTCGAAAGCGACGCTCTCCGGCCCTTGGTGAACAAGCTGCGGGGGTCTGTCGCGGCAGGCTAAGGAATCTGTGGACGGCCCCGGATTGGCCTGCAGGCGCACCTACGATGCCCCTTATGTCATTTTCCGCCACCCTGACGACCGCCCCCATCGCCGCCGCCGAGCGCACTGCGATCCTTGCCGATCCCGGCTTCGGACGGTTCTTCACCGACCACATGGCCACCGGGGAGTGGTCGAGTGAGCAGGGTTGGCACGATCTTCGCGTACGCCCGTTGGAGCCGTTCGCCATGCACCCAGGTGCGGGGGTGTTGCACTACGGGCAGGAGATCTTCGAGGGGTTGAAGGCCTACCGGCATGCCGACGGCTCCATCCATCTCTTCCGGCCCGACCGCAATGCCGCGCGGTTCGCCCGGTCGGCGAAGCGGTTGGCGATGCCGGAGCTGCCGCCGGAGTTGTTCCTCGCCGGGGTCGAGGCGCTGGTGCGGGCCGATGCGGAGTGGGTGCCGCCGCACGGGGATGAGGCGAGCCTCTATCTGCGGCCGATCCAGTTCGCATCGGAGACGTTCCTGGGGGTACGCCCGTCCGCGCGCGCCACGTTCTGTGTCGTCGGGTCACCGTCGGGTGCCTATTTCCCGGGTGGTGTGACGGGGATCAAGCTGTGGGTGACGACGAAGTACACCCGCGCAGCCGAGGGTGGGACGGGCGACATCAAGTGCGGTGGCAACTATGCCGGCAGCCTGCTCGCCCAGACCGAGGCGCGGGAGCAGGGGTGTGACCAGGTGATGTACACCTCCGGGCCGGCCGAGAACCGCGTTCTCGAAGAGGCCGGCACGATGAACCTGATGCTGGTCACCGCCGATGGGCAGCTGCTCACCCCCGGACTCGGCACGATCCTCGAGGGGGTCACCCGGGCTTCGGTGTTGGAGATCGCCGCGGAGCACGGGCTGACGGCCGTCGAGCGGGAGATCCCGCTGTCCGAACTGCTCGATGGCCTGCGCAGTGGGCACGTGACCGAGGTGTTCGCCTCCGGCACCGCGGCCGTCATCACCCCGATCACCGGTCTGGCGGGCGACGGCTTCGACTTTGTCGTCGGGGCCGGCGTACCCGGGCCGAAGGCGACCGCCCTGCGCGAGCACCTGCTCGGCATCCAGACGGGCGACCTGCCGGATACCCGGGGTTGGGTACGCCGGGTCTGCTGAGCGGGCCCAGCCCGACCAGGCCTCTGCCTGCTGGGCCGGACCAGTCAGGTTCTCGCCGATCCGGCCGAGTTAGCCCGAGCCGGAGGGTTGCCAATCCCGAAGGCCCGCTGGTCAGCCGCGCGCCGGGAACTCCCGCCGGGCGACCTTGCCGAGCTGGCGCATGAGATAGCCGTCCAATCCGGCCCCGAGCACGCCCCCGGCGACAGGGATGAGCTTGCCGAACCGGGTGAGCGTACGCTGCCCGACCGAGCGCAGCAGCCTGAACCCGACCGCCTTGTTCACCACCATCAGTGCGGACTTCGGCAGCCGGCCGACGAGGAGTGACGCGGTCGCGCCACTGGCGATCGGGCCGAGCGGTACGCCGGCCTTCGCCAGCACCTCGCCGGCGTCGTTCCCGATCAGGGTGAGCAGGACCGCGGTGCGAATCTCGGGAGCGGTGATGTCGTAGCCGCGCAGATGGGCGACGCCGGCGACCATCCGGGTGGCCAGCACATAGAACTCGAACACGTTCGCCGGGACCGCGACGGGCATGGTGACGAAGCCGCCGAGGCTGGTCACGAACCCACCGGCCGCGCCGTCGCGGATATGGCCGCGGACGACCTTGTCGATGGCCTTCTCGATGCCACGGGCGCTGTCTTCGGTGCCCTGTCGGGCCTTGTCGGCGACCTTGGCGGCGCCGGGGAAGGGGCCCTTGCCGTCGATGCCGAGGTCCAGCAGTTTTGCGATCAGCCGGGAGATGGCGCCGTGGGCATCGGAATCGGGGTCGTTCGCGGCCTCCAGGGCCGATTTCGTAACGGCGATGTCGCGGCGGGTTTCACGACGTCCGGGCTTCAACCAGTCCAGCAGTCCCATGTCAGCTCCCTTGCGTGGGTGGGCAACGCGTAGCCATCCAAGAATGGCAGTTGTCGACATTCGCTGTCGCGTCGGCCCCGGGAACGATCCCGATGGTTGGTTCGATTCAGTGCCGACGCGGTCGATCAGTGCGATCGATCAGTACCGGCCACCCACCGCCGGCGGCAACCCGTCGAGCTCGGCCAGGTCCTCCCGGGTGAGGGTGACGGTCAGCGCGGCGAGGTTGGCCTGCAGGTTCGCCGACTTCGTGGTGCCGGGGATCGGGATGACGTGGTCGCCCTGGGCGAGCACCCAGGCCAGCGCGATCGCGGCGGGGGTGACGCCGTGGCGGTCGGCGACCTGGCGTACGCCGTCCACGATCGCCTGATTGGCCGCCGCCGCATCGCCGGTCCAGCGGCCGAGCTGCGTGCGGAAGTCTCCCGGTTTGAGATCGTCCGCCTTCACCCGACCGGTGAGGAACCCGCGGCCGAGCGGCGAAAAGGGCACGAAGATCGCATCGTGCTCGGCTGTCCAGGCAAGGAGATCCCCGGCATCATCACCGTCGGCGGTGCGCCCGGTGCCCTGGGCGTCGCGCGCCCACAGGGAGAACTCCGACTGGATGGCGGCGACCGGATGGATGGCCTGGGCGAGCTCGGCCTGGGCGACTGAGACCTCGCTCAGCCCGGCCGCGCGGATCTTGCCGGCGCGGGCGAGCTCGGCGTACGCACCCCAGGACTCGGCCAGCGGGACCTCGGGGTCGATGCGGTGCAGGTAGTAGAGGTCGATCACTTCGACCCCGAGCCGCTGCAGGGAGGCATCGCAGGCGGCGCGGATGTGCTCGGGGCGGCCGTTGCGGGACATCACGATCTTCCCCTCAAGGACCTCGCCGACCAGTCCGGCCTTCGTGGCCACGACGGGGCTCGCGCCGGATTCCGCCAGCGCTCGGCCGACGACCTGTTCGTTGTGGCCCGCGGCGTACGCGTCAGCGGTGTCGAAGAAGGTGATGCCGCTGTCGAGGGCTTCGCGGAGGATGGCGACGCCGGCGTCGGCGTCACGGTCGGCTTCTGCGACGTACGCCCAGCTGATGCCCATGCAGCCGAAGCCGAGGGCCGAGACGTCGGTGTCGAGAGCGGGGATACGGCGGGTTGGGTGGCTCATGCGTCGACTAAAGCACAGGACGTGACGAGCGCTCCGGGCGGTCGGGGACGCATCGCCGAAGGCTCCGATGCCCGGGACTGTTCAGGGTGGAAGCGGCGGGAAGTGTCGGACCGCGCGGTTAATGTGAATCTCGCGTCGTCGGATCGGAGAAACAACCATGGTTGGCCTCACCCGGATCAGCTTGGCCAACCGCGCGGTGGTCATGTTGGTCTCCCTCGTCATCGTCGGACTGGGTCTGTTTTCGACGGTGACGTTGAAACAGGAGATCTATCCCTCTCTCACCATCCCGGGCGCCAATGTCGTCGCGGTCTATCCGGGCGCGCCACCCGCCACGATCGAGCGGGATGTCACGCGTCCGCTGGAGGATGCGGTCAAGGGGGTCGCCGGGGTCGAGAAGGTCACGTCGGTGTCGTCGACCAACATGTCCCAGGTCAGCGTCGAATGGGCCTATGAGCTCAACGCCGATGACATGGAGAACAAGATCAGGTCGGCGATCGAGGGGGCGAAGTCGGGCCTCCCCACCGATGTCGAGCCCCGGGTGGTCATCGGCAGCACCGATGACATCCCCGTGCTGGTCATGGCGGTGTCGTCGACCAAGGATGCCGAGAGCCTGTCGCAGGACCTCAAGAGCGTCGCCCTGCCCAAGCTCAAGGGGATCCCCGGGGTGCGTGACGCCACGATCGCGGGCGAACAAGTCCGGCAGGTGGAGATCACTACTAGGCAGGCCGACCTCGACCGGCTCAAGGTGGATCCGAGCCAGATCCCCGCGATGTTGCAGGCGAACAATGCCGTGATGCCCGGTGGTCAGATCACCTCGGGCGGGCAGGACATCTCGGTGCAGGTCGGGCGGAAGCTGACCTCGGTGGATGACCTCAAGGCGATCCGCCTGCAGGGCACCGATGGGCCGGTCGCCCTCGGCGATGTCGCCGATGTGGCTGATGTGCCGGTGGAGTCGTCGACGATCTCGCGGGTCAACGGCAAACCGTCGCTGACGCTGCTGGTCACCAAGACCCTCGACGCGAACACCGTGACCGTCGCCCACGCAGTGCACGACGAGCTGCCGGCCATCAGCTCCGAGATCGGCGGCAACACCGAGTTCGCGACCGTGTTCGACCAGGCACCCTGGATCGAGCAATCGATCCACGACCTCGGCGTCGAGGGTGGTCTCGGCCTGGTGATGGCCGTGCTGGTGATCCTGATTTTCCTGCGCTCGGCGCGGTCGACGATCATCACCGCCATCTCGATCCCGATGTCCCTGCTGATCGCGATCGTCGCGCTCTATGCAACGGACTACACGCTCAACATGCTCACTCTCTCGGCGCTCACGGTCGCGGTCGGTCGCGTTGTGGACGACTCGATCGTGGTCATCGAGAACATCAAGCGACATCAGGGCCTCGGTGAGGAGTTCGGGGGGCCGCTGATCATCGGGGCGGTCAAGGAGGTCGCGGGCGCGGTCACCTCCTCGACGATCACGACGGTGGCGGTGTTCATGCCGCTGGCGATCGTGGGCGGCATGGTCGGTGAGCTGTTCCGACCCTTCGCGCTGACCGTGAGTGTGGCACTGGCCGCGTCGCTGATCGTGTCGTTGATGTTGGTGCCGACGTTGGCGTACTGGTTCATGAAGCCCAGCAGCAAGGACATCGAGCGGGCCGCGACCGAGCCGGCCCGGGAATCCCACGAGTCCGACATCACGCCGATGCAGAAGGCCTATCTGCCAGCTCTGCGTTGGTCATTGCGCCGTCCTGTCATCACGCTGGTGGTCGCGGCTCTGCTGTTCGCCGGCACGATGGCGAGTGCCACGCTGCTCAAGACCGACTTCATCGGTGAGGCCGGCGAAACCTCGCTCAACATCACCCAGAAGCTCCCCGTCGGCACGACATTGGCTGAAACCGATGCGGCGGCGCGGCGGATCGAGAGTGTGCTGGCTGCGGAGTCGAGCGTCGAAACCTATTCGACGACCGTGGGCAGCGGCGGCATGGAGGCCCAGATGATGGGTGGCGGCACCTCGTCGAACCAGGCCGATACGTCGGTGACCCTGAAGGCAGGCACCCGCGGCAAGGAAGTCGCCGCCCGACTGCGGGCAGAGTTCGACGCCATGTCCGGGGTCGGCGAGGTCCAGGTCGCCACGGCCGGTGGAGCCGGCGGCAGCCAGAACCTCGCCGTCGAGATCCGCGGGCGGGATGAGGCCGAGCTGCGCAAGGCCTCCGATCAGGTCGTGGCGATGATGCAGTCCCGCGACGGCATGTCCCAGGTCAAGTCCGACCTCGCCGACCAGCGAACCGTGCTGCAGGTCAACGTCCGCACCGAGGACGCCGCCCGGGTGGGCATGAATCAGGGCACGATCGGCCCGGCCGTCCTGCAGGCCCTGCGGGGTACGCCGGCTGGTGAGGTCACCATCAACGACCGCACCCAGAACCTGGTGCTGCGTTCGCGGACTCCGGTCACAACGAGGGAAGAGTTGGAGACCCTGGCCCTTCCGGTCACCCAGAAGCAGACCATGGACGAACAGCAGCGCCTGAGCGATGAGCTCAAGGCTGATCAGCAGGCCGAAACCGACCGGCAGGTCGCCAAGGCCGAACAGCAGTTCGATGACCAGGAGAAGCAGATCCGCGATGGTCGCGCCGAGGTCGAGAAGCAGCTGGCTGACCTGATCGATCAGATCACCGCCCTGGAGACGGCACCGGCCACAGCGCCGGGCCTCGGGGCAGGTGCTGGTGCCATGCCGACCGATCCCGCCGCGGCCGCCCAAGCCCAAGCTCAGGCTCAGGCCCAGGCAGCGGCGCAGGCGCGGGCCCAGCGGGATGCCCAGCTCAAGCAGCTGCGGGAGACCCGTGACAAGCTGCGCGAACAGCTCACGGCCACCGATGAGTCGCTGGCCAAGCTGAATCAGTCCCGGATCGACGCTGCTGCCCAGCGGGAGCGGTCGCAGGACATGCAGGACCGCAGCGAGGCGATCCGGGAGGCGAAGGGGCCCGCCGTCCAGCTGCGGCAAGTCGCCGATGTGGCCGAAGTGCCGAGCGATGCATCGATTCGGCGGGTCGACGGCGAACGCACGGTTACGGTCACGGCGACCCCGACCGGGGGTGACCTCGGCGCGGCGACAGCATCGCTCACCGAGGGACTTGATGGCCTGAACCTGCCGAGCGGCGTCCAGGCCTCGATCGGTGGCGTCTCGACCGAGCAGACCGATGCCTTCGCCCAGCTGGGCATCGCGATGCTCGTTGCGATCGCGATCGTCTATATGGTCATGGTCGCGACGTTCCGTTCATTGCTCCAGCCGGTGATCCTGCTGGTCTCGGTGCCGTTCGCGGCGACCGGTGCGGTCGGGCTGTTGTTGCTGACCAACACCGCGCTCGGCATCGCCTCGATGATCGGCCTGCTGATGCTGATCGGCATCGTGGTGACGAATGCGATCGTGCTGATCGACTTGGTCAACCAATATCGCGAACAGGGCGCCAGCATCGACGATGCGGTGATTCACGGTGCCCGGTTGCGGCTGCGGCCGATCATCATGACCGCGCTGGCGACGATCATGGCGCTGGTCCCCATGGCGATCGGCATCACCGGTGGCGGGGTGTTCATCTCCAAGTCGTTGGCGATCGTCGTCATCGGTGGGTTGGTGTCCTCGACCGCGCTGACGCTGATTCTCGTGCCGGTGCTCTATCACCTGATCGAGAATCTGCGGGAGCGGATCAGCCGGCGTGGGGCAGGCAGCAAGCACGGTGCGAACCCTGCCGACGATGAGGAAACCACGGATCTCGACACGATGCTGACTCAGGGTGACACCGCGGCGAACCCCGGCTGACCCAGATCGGGCCGCGCCGGGGGATCCGCTTGCGGATGGGGAGTCCTACAGTGTCGTCATGGCACGAAGCGCCGCGTCGGCGGTCGAGTTGACCGTCGGTGAACGGACGGTCCGGTTGAGCAGTCCTGACCGGGTCTATTTCCCGGAGCACGGCTGGACGAAGCTCGATGTGGCGAACTATTACCTCGCGGTCGGCGACGGGATCGTCCGTGCGCTGCGGGAGCGACCGACGATGTTGCACCGCTTTCCGAAGGGCCTGGCCGGCCCGAAGGTCCATCAGAAGCGGCTGCCCAAGGGCGCACCGGACTGGGTCGGGACCGTCGAGCTGCATTTTCCCCGCTATGACCTGACCGCTGATGAGCTGTGTGTAACCGAGCTCGCGCAGGTGATCTGGGCGGTGCAGATGTCGACCGTCGAGTTCCATCCCTGGAATTCCCGGCGGGCGGCGGTCGAGCAGCCCGATGAGTGGCGGATCGATCTGGATCCCATGCCGGACTGCCCGTTCGATCGCGTACGCCGGGTGGCCGCCGTGGTCGAGGAGGTCCTCGACGAGCTGGGGATCGTCGGGTTCCCCAAGACCTCTGGCGGCCGGGGCCTGCACATCTATGTCCGCATCCGCCCGGACTGGGGCCACCAGGAGGTCCGTCGGGCCGCGCTCGCGTTCGCCCAGGAGGTCGAGCGGCGGGCTCCACAGGACGTGACCACCACGTGGTGGCGCAAGGACCGACCGAGCGATGTCGTGTTCGTGGACTACAACCAGAACGCGCGCGACCACACGATCGCGTCGGCGTACTCCCTGCGTGGCGTCCCCGCCGGCACCGTCTCCACCCCGATCACCTGGGCCGAGATCGCCGACGTCGACCCACAGGCCTTCACCCTCGCCACCGTGCCGCAGCGGTTCGCCGAGCTGGGGGACCTGCACGCGACGATCGATGACATTCACCATGACCTCGCGCCGCTGCTGGCCTGGGCCGACCGCGATGGGCTCTGACATGACAACCTCACAGGCCACCGACGTGCGCCCCTGGCCGGCCCTGTGGTCGCTGGTCATCGGCTTCTTCATGATCCTGGTCGACTCGACGATCGTGTCGATCGCGACACCGGTGCTGATGCGCAGCCTCAACGCCGGCGTGTCCGCGGTTGTCTGGGTGACGAGTGCCTACCTGCTGGCGTACGCCGTCCCGCTGCTCATCACCGGCCGCCTCGGCGACCGCTTCGGGCCGAAACGGGTCTATCTGGTCGGGCTCACGGTCTTCACGCTCGCCTCGGCCGCCTGCGGGCTGTCGCACACGATCGAGATGCTCATCGTCGCCCGCGCCGTGCAGGGGCTGGGTGCCTCGATGATGACCCCGCAGACGATGGCGGTGATCACCCGGATCTTCGCGCCCGACAAGCGCGGCCCGGCGATGGGCTTGTGGGGCGCGGTCGCCGGTGTGGCGAGCCTGGTCGGCCCGGTGCTGGGTGGCCTGCTCATCGACACCCTCGGTTGGGAGTGGATCTTCTTCGTCAACCTGCCGGTCGGCGTGTTCGGGTTCATCATGGTCGTCCGCAACGTGCCGAGCCTGGAACGGCACCCGCACCGGTTCGACCTGCTCGGCGTCGCGCTCAATGTGGTCGGCATGTTCCTGATCGTGTTCGGCATCCAGGAAGGCCAGCGGTATGCCTGGGGCACCATCACCGGCCCGATCTCGGTCTGGTCGCTGATCATCGCCGGTGTGGTCGTGCTCGTCTTCTTCGCGATCTTCCAGTCCCGAGCAGCCGAACCGTTGGTCCCACCGGCGCTGTTCCGCGACCGCAACTTCTCGGTCGCCAACGTGGCGATCCTCGTCATGGGGTTCCTGGTCACCTCGATGGTGTTCCCGATGACGCTCTTCGCACAGACCGCGCGTGGGCTCACGCCGACCCAGGCCGCGCTGCTGTCGCTGCCGCTCGCGGTGATCACCGGCGCGATGGCGCCCATTGTCGGCAAGCTGATCGACCGTGGCGATCCGAAGTGGTTCGCGGTCACCGGGTTCTCGTTGATGGTCGTGTCGCTGGTGGGGTACGCCTGGCTCATGCGCCCGGGCATCTCCATCCTGTGGCTGCTGATCCCGTCGGGGATCCTGGGCGCTGCGAACGCCTGCATCTGGGGTCCGCTGTCGGTGTCGGCGACCCGCAACCTGCCGCTGCACCAGGCGGGTGCCGGGTCCGGGGTCTATAACACCACCCGTCAGATGGGTGCGGTGCTGGGCAGCGCCGCGATCGCAGCGTTCATGGAGAGCCAACTGTCGGCCCAGTTGGGTCCGGCCGGTGCGGGTGCCGGGATGGCGTCGATGGGTACGCGGATTCCCGCGCCCCTGGAGCAGGGCTTCTCGGCAGCGATGAGCATGTCATTGCTGCTGCCCGCCGCCGTTTCCGTCGTGGGCATCATCGCCGTGTTGATGTTCGTCCCGCCCCGCCCGCGTACGCCTGCCCGGACCAACCCGAGTGCCCAACCGCACCCGCGCGCTGAACCGTCTCGGGGTGCTGAACCGACCCGGGATGCTGAGCCCATCGAGAAGGGAACCCTCGAGCCGTGACTGATCCCACGAATCCGCCCCCGGGCGGGCCCGGCCCGGACGCCCACCCGGAGCCTTCGCCGGCGCCCCGGCGCGCGATCATCGAGGAACCTGTTGACGTGGCCGGTGACATCGATGCTGCGCGTGCGGTTGATGCTGCCAAGGTGCCGGCGCTGCCGACCCCGGCCCCAGAGCGGTCGACTCCGATGCGGGGCCTGCCGCCGTCGCCATCACAGGACCTGCACACCGCGCCGCCCGGCCTGTCGGCCCCGCCATCGATGCTGGAGGATTCCCCCGAGGATGCGGTCCGGCGCAAGGGATTGCGCCAGATGCGGATCGTCGCGACTTCGTTGCTGGTCCTGGCCGCGGTCGTGTTCCTGCTCACCCTGGGTCAGCCGCCGAAGAGCTTCCTCGGGTTCGTGAACACCGCAGCCGAGGCAGCGATGGTCGGCGCGCTCGCGGACTGGTTCGCCGTGACCGCGCTGTTCCGGCACCCGTTGGGGATCCCGATCCCGCACACGGCGCTGGTCAAGCGCCGCAAGAACGATCTGGGCCGGTCCCTGCAGCAGTTCGTGACAACGAACTTCCTGACCGAGGCCGTCGTCCGGCAGCGACTCGAGCAGACCGACGTGGGCCTGCGGCTCGCGGAGTGGCTCGGGGAGGGCCGCAACCGGCATCGGGTCATGACCGAGGTTGCCTCGCTGGCCCGCCGCGCACTGGGCCGGGTGAGCGATGACGACATCAAGACGATCGTCGAGGAGTCCCTGCTCCCGCGCCTGGCCAAGGAGGATCTGGCGCCGATCGCGGGGGCATTCCTGGAGGGCATCGTCGATGACCACGCCCACCACGGGCTGGTGGATCTGTTGCTGCGGGAACTCGACCTGTGGGTCGAACGCAACCCTGATCGCCTGAAGAAGCTGATCGGGGAGCGTGCGCCGGTCTGGAGCCCGATCTGGGTGGACCGGATGGTCGGCAAGTGGGGATACGAACAGATCCAGACCTGGATCACCCAGATCCGCGAGGACCCCGAGCATGACATCCGCGTCGCCCTGGACGACCTGCTCGCGGACCTCGCCCGCGACCTGCAGGAGGACGAACAGATCCGGGAACGGGCCGAGGCGCTGAAGGTGCGGCTGCTGACCCATGCCTCGCTCATCGACACCGTCATCAGCCTGTGGCAGTCGCTGCGGTCGTCGCTGCTCGCGGCGCTGGAGGACCAGGACAGTTCGCTGTGGCGTCGCGGTGACGGTTGGATCGCCGAGTTCGCCACCCGCCTCGGTGAGGATGCACCGTTCCGGGACTGGCTGGAGACCCGGTTCAACGACATCGTCTGCTATCTCGTGCAGCGGTACGGCCCCGAGCTCGCCGGCGTCATCTCGCACACGGTCGAGAGTTGGGATGCCGACGAGGCGAGTCGCAAGATCGAGCTGTTCGTCGGCCGGGACCTGCAGTTCATCCGGATCAACGGCACCATCGTCGGTGCGCTGGCCGGCCTCGCCATTCACACGGTTGCGGTTCTGGTCTCCTGACGAGCGGCCTCACGGCAAT
>JAUNUL010000405.1 GCA_030538175.1 Propionibacteriaceae bacterium
CCTTCTTCGTCGACTTCTTCTCCTCGTCCTTGGCCCGCTTCTCGACGAGGAGTTCAGCAGCTTGCTCCGGCGTGATGGTCTCGACGTTGTCCCCGCGGCGCAGGGTCGCGTTGGTCTCACCATCGGTGACATAGACCCCGAAACGGCCGTCCTTGATCACCATGGGCCGGCCGGTCACCGGGTCCTCACCCAGTTCCTTCAACGGCGGCTTGGCCGCGGCCCGCCCCCGTCGCTTGGGCTGGGCATAGATCGCCTCCGCCTCCTCCACGGTGATCGTGAAGATCTGATCCTCAGTGTCCAGCGACCTGGAGTCGGTGCCCTTCTTCAGATAGGGGCCATAGCGGCCGTTCTGCGCGGTGATCTCGACGCCCTCGGCGTCCGTGCCAACCACCCGGGGCAGGTTGATCAACTGCAGGGCCTGCTCGAGTGAGACGTCATCGATCGTCATGGTGCGGAAGAGCGAACCGGTGCGGGCTTTCACCGACTTCGGTGAATCCTCCGGCAGCACCTCGGTCACATAGGGACCGAACCGACCGTTGCGCGCGATGATGGGGTTGCCGGACTCCGGGTCGGTGCCGAGCTCACGCTCCTCACCCATCGGCTTCAACAGCAATTCTCGGGCGTACTCAGGCGTCAACTCATCCGGCGGCAGATCATCGGGAACGTTGGCGCGCTTCTCCTCGGCTGTCTCGACATACGTGCCATAACGGCCGACGCGGACGACGATCCCGGACTCGCCGGTCTCCAGATCCTCCCCGCCGATGGGGAACGTCGACAGCTTGCGCGCATCGATGTCGCCGAGGCCATTGACCAGGGCGTGCAGCCCGCGTTGATCCTCGACGCCGAACCAGAAGTCCTTCAGCACCTGCAGGCGCTGCATGTCGCCCTTGGCGACCTCGTCGAGGTCCTCCTCCATCGAGGCCGTGAACTTATAGTCCACCAGCTTCGGGAAGTGCTCCTCCAACAGCCGCGTCACCGCGAAAGCCAACCAGGTCGGCACGAGCGCCGACCCCTTCTTGAACACATAGTCACGGGAGGTGATCGTGCGGAGGATCGACGCATAGGTCGACGGTCGGCCGATCTCCAGCTCCTCGAGCTTCGCGACCAGGGATGGCTCGGTGAACCGGGCCGGGGGCTTGGTCTCGTGACCCGATGCGGTGACCTCGTCGGCCTCCAGCTGCTGGCCCTGGGTCAGCTGCGGCAGCCGGGTCTGGGCGTCATCGGACTGGCCGCCATCGCGGGCTTGGGCCTCGTCGACCGCCTCGACATACGCCTTCAGGAAGCCGTGGAATGTGATCGTCCGGCCGCTCGCGGTGAACTGGCAGGCGTCGACGGATTGCTCGCCGAGTTGCGCGGGCTCGGACAGGCGCGCATCGATGCGTACGCTGATCGACTGCCCCTCGGCATCCTTCATCTGGCTCGCGATCGTGCGCATCCAGATCAACTCGTACAGCCGGAACTGGTCGCCGACAAGGCCGGTCTGCGCGGGGGTCTGGAACACCTCACCGGCCGGCCGGATCGCCTCGTGGGCCTCCTGGGCGTTCTTGACCTTGGAGGCATAGACGCGGGGGGCGTCCGGCAGATAATCCGGGCCGAAGAGCTGGCGCACTTGGTTGCGGGCGGCGTCGATCGCCTGGCTCGACAGCGCGACCGAGTCGGTTCGCATATAGGTGATGTAGCCGCCCTCATAGAGGTCCTGGGCCACCGACATCGCCCGCTGCGCGGTGAAGCCAAGCTTGCGACCGGCCTCCTGCTGCATCGTCGTGGTGCGGAACGGCGCGTAGGGCTTGCCGCGATAGGGCTTCGACTCCACGCTCGCGACCGACCAGCCGGCCTTCTCCAGCGCGGTGGCCAAAGTGGTCGCCTGGGTCTGATCGAGGTGGGCGAGATCCTGCGACGTCAGTTGACCGAGAGAGTTGAAGTCGCGGCCCTGGGCGACACGCCGGTCACCGACGGTGGTGAGGCGAGCAGGGAACAGCCGCGGCTCGGCATCGGCCCCCGCATCAAGCAGGGCGTCGAGATCCCAATAAGACGCCGAACGGAACGCGATCCGGTCCCGCTCCCGGTCCACTACCAGGCGGGTCGCCACCGACTGCACGCGCCCGGCAGACAGGCCCTGGGAGACCTTGCGCCACAGCACCGGGGAGACCTCATAGCCATAGAGGCGGTCGAGGATGCGCCGGGTCTCCTGGGCATCGACGAGGTCTGTGTCGAGCTCGCGCGGGTTGGCGACGGCGTCAGCAATGGCCTGCGGGGTGATCTCGTGGAACACCATCCGCTTCGCCGGGACCTTCGGCTTGAGTTCCTGCAGCAGGTGCCACGCGATGGCTTCCCCCTCGCGGTCACCGTCGGTGGCGAGGAGGAGTTCGTCGACATCGGCGAGCGCGGTCTTCAGCGCACGGATCGTGGCCTTCTTGTCCGCGGAGACCACATAGAGCGGCTCGAAGTCGTTGTCGATGTTGACGCCGGTGCGCGTCCAGGGCTCGCCCTTGAACTTGGCCGGGATGTCGGAGGCTCGCATCGGCAGGTCGCGCACGTGACCACGACTCGACTCCACGACATAGCCGTCGCCGAGATAGCTCGCGATCTTGGATGCCTTCGTGGGCG
>JAUNUL010000406.1 GCA_030538175.1 Propionibacteriaceae bacterium
CAGCAGCTCCCGGATGCGGGGCAGGAGACTGCGGCGTACCTCATCCGGATCGACCTCGAGCAGACCCGCGACGGCCGACATGATCGCCCCGAGCGGGAGATCCCCGTCGCAGGCACCGAGGACGCCACCGAGCGCGGTATCGACCTCCACCGCACGCCGGAACCCACGCTGGGACCGGAACACGATGTGCCGCGGATCGGGCGCCCCGGGGTCGCCGATCGTCTCGGTGATGATGTCGTCGGCCAGTCGCCAGTTGGTGGCGAGGATCTCGTCGTCGCTGCGCTGGGCGTACGCCACCGCATCCCGGTGCGCCGAGAACGCCGGCCCGACCGGCTGCTCGACCGCATGCGGCCACTGCTCGATCCGGATGTCTGGGGTCGCCGAGCCGCTGCGATGGACCATCAGCCACCCCATCCCGACGCCGGTGATGCCGAGATCGTCGAAATAGTCGAGCCACTCGCGATAGCGCCGCCCATGATCCGGGTGACCGATCAGGCCGGCGTCGGCGAGCCAGATCTCGATGTACTCGAACGGATCCAGCCGCTCCCGCTCCATCACGAGCGCATCGCACCCTGCGGGAATCCAGTCGGCCAGCCGCTCGGTCCAACGATCAGGGTCGAGGATCGCCCAGTTGCCCAGCACCTGCAGGGACCCGCCGGGGGTGAGGTGGTCCACCGACCGGCGGACGATCGTCTCGACCAGACCGTCGGACTCCAGCGAGCCCTCGCGATAGACGAGCCGTTCGGGGCCGGGTGGGGACATGACATACGGCGGGTTCGTGACGATCAGGTCGAACCGCTCATCGGCGACGGGCTCATAGAGGCTGCCCAGTCGCTGGTCGATGCGAACGTCGCTGAGTCGGTAGGTCCAGGCCGCCAGCTCGTTCGCCCTCGGGTTCAGGTCGGTCGCCACGACCCGGTTGGTGTGCCGGGTGAGGTGCAGGGACTGTACGCCGCACCCCGCCCCCAGATCGAGTGCCGAGGCGATCGGATCGCGCATGGTGAGCTGCGCCAGGGATGTCGAGGCCGGCGAGATGCCGAGCACGTAGTCACTGGTGGGCGGCAACGGCTCGGCGTCGAGGCCGTTCACCAGGTCAGAGACGACCCAGCCCGCGGTGCCGTCGTCCGCGGCATAGGGGCGGACGTCGACGGCGGCCCACACGGTGTCGGTGTCGGCCTCCAGAATCCGAGCGGCCACGAGCGGATCTACCAGACCGGGCAGCGCCTGTTCGACGGCGCGGCGGGCGACCGGACGCTGCAGCAGCCACAGCCGGATCAGCGTCGCCAGCGGATCGGCATCACGGCCAAGCGCCCACTCCGCAGCGATCGTGGAGTTGCGGCCCAGCGCGCGCTGGCCCCGGTCACCGATGCGAGCCAGGACGGCGTCCACGGTGTAGTCGGTGTCAGCAAGGACCGCGCGCAGGCGATCGGCAGTGTCGGCATGTTGCACCCGGCCACCCTAACGAAGCCGCGGCGGCCGACACCTAGGCTGCGGACATGCTCGACGAACTCCGCGACCACATCGGTGACGACTGCGTGGTGACCGACCCCGACGTCCTCGCCAGCTATGCCAGCGACGAAGCCGAATGGGCGCCGTTCGGCCAGCCCGTCGCGGTCGTCAGGCCCCGGACCGCCGCCGACATCCAGGCCATCGTGGCTGTGTGCCTGGCGCACCGGACCTCGCTCGTGCCGCGCGGCGCCGGAACGGGCCTGTCCGGGGGCGCCAACGCCGTCGATGGGTGCGTGGTGCTGTCGACCGAGCGGATGACCCAGATCCTCGAGATCAACCCCCTCGAACGGCTCGCCGTCGTGCAGCCCGGTGTGGTCAACGACGACCTGCGGGCAGCCTGCGCCGAGCACGGCCTGTGGTACCCCCCGGACCCCGCGTCCTCCCCCTGGTCCACGATCGGCGGCAATGTCGCCACGAACGCCGGCGGGGTGTGCTGCGTGAAATACGGCGTGACCAGGGACTATGTGCTGGCGCTCGAGGTGGTCACCGGCACCGGTGAACTGGTCCGGGTGGGTCGGCGTACGGCCAAGGGGGTGGCGGGCTATGACCTCACCGGACTCCTCGTCGGATCTGAGGGCACGTTGGGGATCGTCACCGAGGTGACCGTGCGGCTGCGCCCGAGCCGGGAACCCGAGCACACCATCGCCGGATTCTTCGACTCCATTGTCGACGCCGGGCGCGCCGTCGAGGCGGTGGCCGCAGCCGGGCTCACACCGTCAGCGCTGGAGTTGGTGGACCGACACTGCCTGCAGGCCGTCGACGACTGGAAGAACATGGGCCTGTCGGTCGACGCGAACGTGCTGCTGCTCGGTCGCACCGACGCACCGGGCGCGGCCGGCAGCGCGGAGGCCGATGAGATGGTCCGCTGCTTCGAGGCCGGCGGTGCCACCTTCGCCGCCCGCTCCGAAGACGAGGCTGAAGCGGAGGCGCTGTTCGCCGCGCGACGGTTGGCGTACCCCGCACTCGAACGGCTGGGACCGGTGCTGACCGAGGACGTCTGCGTACCCAAAGCGGCGGTGCCACAAATGCTCGCCCGCATCGAGGAGATCGGCCAACGCCACGACGTGCACATCGCCAACATCGCCCCCGCCG
>JAUNUL010000407.1 GCA_030538175.1 Propionibacteriaceae bacterium
TGCTCCGAAGGAGACCCGCCGGTTCGAGCAGGCTCAGTCAGGCATCTATGGGCTCACCATCACCGCTGACGGGAAGCGGGTGCTGGCTGCCGGTGGGGACGAGGTCTTCTTCGTTTGGGATCTGTCCAGCGACTCGGACGCCGCCGAACTGGTGATCGGTCAAGGGATGGGACGCACCCTCGAGGTGCGGGTCATCGGGGGTGGCACCCGGTTCGCAGGCAGTTCGGTGGACGGTTCGGTGAAGATCTGGGAACTGGATGTGGACGCCACCCGCAAGCTCATCTGCGAGCAAACCGGGACGCCGCTGTCGGAGCAATTCGATCCGTGCGCGTGAGATGTACGAGCGCGCATAGAGCATGGATGGGGTGCAGGAGCGCCCAGAATATGCGCGGCCGATCAAGGTCCGTACAAGTCCGTACGTCTCATCCCGGGGGTACCCGGGTACCCCATTGCTAATTTCTTGAGCGGTTGGGCTCGCAGTTGAGCCCTGGGGGATTCGAGGTCTGCCGGTGGACGGCTTTCGTGCACTGACAACGCCGCCAAGGGGCGGTGATGGGCAACTCTACCCATCGACAGGGTCACTTCACCTTCCTAGCGTCGGGATTGCACGATCTTCGGCGAAAGAGGGATCACCATGGTGATGGTCGGGGCAGCTCCCGAGGAACTGGAGCGGCTGGCTGCGGCGATGGGCCAGGCGGCCGATCGAATCGACGGCGGCGTTCGGGTTCGCATCGGGTCACAGCTTCGGTCCAGCCCATGGCGTGGACGCGACGCCGATCACTTCCGCAGCGACTGGTCGTCCAGTCTGAATCCGCAGTTGCTCCGTACCGCGCAGTGGTTGCGCGATGCCGACACCCAACTCAAGCAGCAGGCCCGTGAGCAGCGTGAAGCCAGCCAGGCCGGCGGTGACGCCGCGCACATCCAGGACATCGGGTTCTTGTTGGGCTCGTTGCAGGGCTCTTCACAATCGAGCATCGATTGGGAAGGTCTGTCCGAGATCTTCAACCTGGGCGGTTCAACGCTCAAGATCCCAGACTTGTTGCACTCCGTTTCGGGCTTGAACGTGGGAGACGTCAGCGGCAGAAGTCTCTTCCTGGACGCTGAAGGAATCCTGAATAACGGAGCGGTTACGGGGCTGTTCTCCGACGTACTCGGCGGTATTTCTGTCGCGGGCGATGTTGTGGGCTTCTTCGGATCAGTAGCAGAGCTCATCGACGACCCTAGTGGCTCGTCAGTTTCAGGCTTGCTGGCCGGGATGTCGGATTTGGTGTCATCGGGTGCAGACCTCTTGGGCAACAGCGCGGTGGCGGGGATCGCCGGTCGTGCGTCGTCGGGATTCTCCGCGATCTCCGACTTCGCCAGTGCGGCGGAGAAGTTCAGTGATGACCCGCTGGGAGCCACCTTCGACATCGTTCACGGCACCGCCAATGCGGTGGGGATAGCTGTCCCGCCGGTCGGCTGGTGTGTCTCGGCCTGGGACTTCGGTTGGGGTGTCGGCGAGGCAATCGCGAAGTCCGGTCCAGCGCAGGGAGTCCTGGATACTGCGGTCGACATCGGCGCTGCGAGAGCTGCGGCCGAGGGCAGTGAAATCGCCACACGGTACGAGGGGTTGGGCGGCGTCGTGAACTACTTCAGTGATAGCGGCGCTGCGATTGGGCAGAAGATCAGCGGCCTGTTCGGTGGACCTGGGAAGAACTAACTGAGGTAGTCATGTCAACGTCGAGATTCACATTTGCCGAGTTGGAATTGCTTCTGCAGGCCGAGGAGCGTTGGCCGTTCGTGCGTGAAGCGCTTGGGTTGGGGCACGAGCCATCCCAGGGCGTCGTCGTGGCTGGAATGGCCAGCCTGATCGCTCGGGAACTGGCCTGGTTGGAGGGTGATGATCTCATGGTCTCACCCATTGTGGAAGTGCCAGTGAAGGCTCTTGTGCGCGAAGGGGTGGATGTCAGTTTGGCGCTGACGATCGGTGGTGAGGTCGGTCTGTCCAGCTTCCGTGCGCTTGCCGATGGAGCGGGAAGCCTTCTGATTTCGGTCGTTGGCCCCGGCGTGGTTGACATCAAACTGCAGAGCGAGGAAATGGCCGCAACCGAGGTCTTGGTGCGTGTTGTGAGTGGGTTGCTGGCTACGGAGGACGCGGCTGTCACCCTCGGCTGTGCGGGAACAGTGCTTCAGATCCGGCACACCGATGATCGGTGGGAAGCTCGAACTCTGCAGGAGTCGCCGTTTGAGCCCATTGCTGCAGCGGACGTCCGTGACCGTATAACCGAGATGTTCGGTCCGCTCCTGGAAGGCAGAGCCTGACGATGAAGCGGCTTGGAGGGATGATCGCGTCCCGGTTGCGCGGATCGCGGGCCGGGGCCTCGACCGTCGTGGTGCTCACCGTCGTGTTGGCGCTGCTGGCCGGGTTCTATCGCGGTGTCCCGATCGCTGATGTCGAACTGCATGACGGCGGCGTCTGGGTGACCAACAAGCAATTGCGGCTGGTCGGTCACCTCAACTATCCCTCCAAGGCGCTTGATGGTGGTCTGGCGGTTGCTGCCGAAGCTTTCGATGTTCACCAGTCGGGCAACAAGGTGGCCGTGCTCGATCTCACT
>JAUNUL010000408.1 GCA_030538175.1 Propionibacteriaceae bacterium
ACCGGTCGTCCGATCGGGGAGTCGGCCTTGGCCTTTCCGCTAACGTGGCAGGCTGGATCGGGGTACGCCGACCCCGTTGACCCATTCGCTCGATCGAAAGCTGCACCCGTGACTCGTCGCCTCCGCGCACTCGTGCCCACCACGCTCGCCGTTGCCCTGTTCAGCCTCTCGGCGTGCGGATCGGATGAGCCGACGACCCCGGCCGAGCCGGGCCAAACCCCCGCCGCGACGGCCAGCGCCAGCGCCGAGCCCACCCCGACTGCGGTCGTGACGACGTCCGCCAAGGATCTCGCCGGCATCACCGTCGAGGGTGAGGCGGGCAAGGAGCCCAAGGTCACCGTGCCCGCGCCGTTCGGAGTGGACGAGACAATGACGCGCGTGATCACCCCCGGCAATGGGTCGAAGGTGGCCGAGGGCGGGATGGTCGAAGTGCACTATGTCGGGGTCAACGGCCGCACCGGTGAGAAGTTCGACGACTCCTGGAGCCGTGGCGAAACCGCTCAGTTTTCCCTGGGCCAGGTCGTGCCCGGTTTCGCCAAGGGCCTGGCAGGTCGGCAGGTCGGCAGCCGCGTGCTGATCGCCATGCCGGGCAAGGACGGTTATGACGACATGGGCGGCAGCCCGCAGGCCGGGATCGAGGTGGGGGACACCCTCGTCTTCGTGGTCGACATCACCGATGCCCCGCTCGACCGAGCCGAGGGGGATCCGGTCGCGCCGCGGGACGGTCTGCCGACGGTTGCCTTCGACGGTGACAAGCCGAAGATCACCATCCCCGCTGGCGCAGCCGCACCGAAAGAGCTGATCGTCCAGCCACTGATCCAGGGCAAGGGCAAGCCGGTGCAGGCCACTGATGCGATCACCGCTCGCTATCAGGCGGTGCTGTGGAAAGACGGCTCGGTGATCGATGACACCTATGGTGGCGCTGCCGAAACCCAGCTGCTGTCCGCGCTCATCCCTGCCTGGCAGGAAGGGCTGAAGGACAAGCCCGTCGGGTCGCGGGTCCTGATCGTCTCCCCGCCGGACAAGGCCTATCCGGCCGATCCGGGCGCGCGGAAGCCGAATCCTGCCGCGGGTGAGGCCGTGGTTTATGTGGTGGACATCCTGCACACCCAGGCAGGTCAGTGACGCCCACGAGCTAGGTGAGGGCCGTCGCCGTCCCCCAACCGGGGCGATTCCCCGTTGAACCAACCCATTCAGTCCACCAGGTCGAAGACGGTCTCGGCGCGGGGGAGTGCGGCGGGGTCGAATCGGTCGAGCAGCAGGGTCAACGTCACCGGCTCGTCCGGGGCACTGAGGCCGAGGCTTTCGCTGATCCAGCGCAGCACCCATGCGGCGTCCCGGCCGCGCGCGGCCAGATCGGCGAGGCTGACCGCACCGTCGCGCTTGGCGAGGCGTACGCCGGCCGGGTTGACCACGAGCGGAACGTGGGCGTACGCGGGCGGGACACCGCCCAGCTGCTCGGTCAGCCAGGCCTGCCGGGGCGCGGACGACAACAGGTCGGCACCGCGGACAACCTGATCGATTCCCATGGCGAGGTCGTCGACGACCACGGCCAGGTTGTACGCCCACACGCCATCCCCGCGGCGCAGCACGAAGTCATCGACGATCCCGCTCACGGATCCGGCGACGAGGTCCTGGACTGTCGTCGTGGCCCCATCGGCTCGGATGCGCAGCGCACCCGGCCGCCGCCGACGTCGCTCGCCACGCTGCGCATCGGTCAGGTCGCGGCAGGTGCCGGGATAGGGCCGGAATCCGTCGGGGCCCGGGTGCGGTGCGCTGGCGGCCTCGGCGATCTCCCGGCGGGTGCAATAGCACTCATAGACCCGGTCGCCGAGTCCGTCGACCGCTGCGGCGTACGTCGACTGGCGCTCGGACTGGCGCACCAGGTCACCGTCGAACACCAACCCCAACGCGGCGAGGTCTGCAAGCTGCCTGGCCTCCACGCCGCCGGCGGCGCGGACCCGGTCGGTGTCGAGGTCCTCGATCCGCAGCCGGAACGCCCGGTGGGTGCTGCGGGCGAACAGCCACGCCAGGACCGCGGTGCGGAGGTTGCCGACATGCAGATCGGAGGTGGGGCTCGGCGCGTATCGCCCGGCTGCCATGGTGCCTCCGGTGGTAACGTCCCCGCTGTCCGAGAGGCACGACCGCAGGGTCAGGTGAGGCGTACCCCCACCAACGGGGAACGGTGGAAAGGACGGTTCAGCATGGCACCTCGCAAGTCGGAGCGCATCCTGAACCTGACCATCTGCCTGCTGTCGGCCCGGCGATACCTGACCCGAGAGCAGATCCGGGAAGCCGTCGAGGGCTATGGCGGGCTGGCCGATGCCGCGTTCGAGCGGATGTTCGAGCGGGACAAGGACGAGCTGCGCACGCTGGGTGTACCAGTGGAGACCGGCACCCAATCGACCTATTTCGGTGACGAGCTGGGGTACCGCATTCCGCGCGCGGACTTCGAGTTGCCGCCGATCGAGTTCACCGCCGAGGAAGCCGCCGTGGTGTCGATGGCGGTCCGGGTGTGGCAGGAGGCCAACCTCGCCGAGTCGACCCAGCTTGCCCTGGCCAAACTGCGTGCGGCGGGCCTCGCCCACACCG
>JAUNUL010000409.1 GCA_030538175.1 Propionibacteriaceae bacterium
CGCAACCCCGGCGACAAGAGCGTGCTGGGGCAGGTTCCCGGCCTGATGGGGCAGATGCGCGGCGTGCTGTCGGTGCTGGGTCTGGACCAGGCGGCGCTGGCGGTCGGCCGCATGCGCGATACCGTCGACGAACTGCTCACCAGCGAGCAGGAGCCGGAGCAAATCACGGCCGGCAACACGTTTGAAAAGCTCGGCAACAGCCTGGGTGCGCTGGGTTTCCAGGTCGACATGCTGGGCTACCAGCCGTTGCTGGCGCGCAAGCTGTTCGTGTACGACGCCGAAGCCGGTGAACTGAAGCACGTGGCCGGGCGCATCAGCCCCGATGAGCCGCCTGCCGAGGACGTCGATCTTTCCGATGGCGTGGACATCGAACTGGATTTCGAGCCGTCGGCCCTGGGGCCGACTTCGGTGCCCGGGCAATTGCTGGACGACAGCCTGCCGCCGGAAACCATTCCGGGCCAGCTGGAGCAGATCGCTGCCATGGCGGCGCTGGATGAAAAGCCAGCCCTGGCCAACGCCGCACACCGTGCCGCCGAGGCGGCGCGCCAGCAGGACGCGGCCGGACTGAGCGGCGCGCTCGACGAATTGCAGGCCGTGGCCTTCGCCCAGCAGCCCGCGGCGCCCGAAGTGGTGCCCAGCGCTTCGGACGACGATGCGATCGAAGACGACGACTTGCTCGACATCTTTCTCGAGGAAGCGCGCGAGGTTGTGCAGACCGGCGGCGAGGCGATCGGTGTGCTGGCAAGTTCGCCCGGCGACATGGAGCAGCAGACGACGCTGCGCCGTGCGTTCCACACGCTGAAGGGCAGTTCGCGCATGGTGGGCCTGTCCGAGTTCGGCGAGGCCGCCTGGTCGATGGAGCAACTGCTGAACGCCTGGCTGGCCGAGCAGAAGCCGGTGTCGGATGAACTGCGCACCCTGACCAGCGAAGCCATGCAAGGCTTCGGCACCTGGGTCGAGGACATTGCCGCACGGCGCGACGCTGGCTGGAGCAGTGCGCCTTTCCGCGCCGCCGCCGATGCGCTTCGCCTGGAGGGCCAGCGCATCCCATTGACGCTGGTGCCAGCCGCGGCGCAGCCCGCCGCTAAGCCCCCGGCAGCGCCCGAGCCGGCGGAAGAAGTGGCCACTGTGGCCGTTGACGCCCTCGAGGCTTTTGTGGAGCCGGCTGATGAGGCAGCGCCCGCCATGGACGCAGCGCCTGCCGAGCCACCGCCGCTGGCGGCGTTCGAGTTGCCAGACCTGGAACTGGGTGGCGCCGACCTCGAGATCGACGCTTCGACCCCGGAACTGCCCCAGGCCACGGAAGCCGTGGACATGCTGGAGTTCGATCTGGCGCAGGACGCCTTCGAGGCCGCGCCGCAGGTCGAGGTCGTGGAGGTGCGTGACGCCGATGCGGCCGCGCTGGCCGAGGCCGGTTTCCCCGCCGATGCCGGTGCCGACTCGGTGTGGGACGGGCCGATCGAGGAGGTGGAGGCGGTCGAGCTGACGACGCCGTTGACTGAAGAGGTCGAGCCGGCACTGGATGCCGAATCGGTGCCGGCGCTTGACCACGAGATCGTTGAAAGCCCCGAAGTGGCATCGCCGATGCTGGCGCTGGAACTGCCGGAACTGGACTTCACGACCGCCGCGGAACCCCTGGCATCCACCAGCGTGGTGCAGGTCGAGGACGCAGCGGGTGAGGCCGTCAGCATTGATCTGTCCGCTGCTGCGGAAGATGCGCCCGAACCCGTCGCTGACGTGACGCCGGTGCAGGACGCCATTGATGCGCCGGCCGACGAGGTGCTGGCGCTGGAGCTGGGTGAGCTGGATTTCGCCACCGCGTCGGAAGTGACCAGCGTCGATGCCGCGGATGTGCCGGCGGAGCAGAGCGAACCTGCAGACGACCTGTCGTCCGACGACGAGATGGTCAAGCAGATCGGCGATCTGCGCATCAGCACACCGCTCTACAACGTTTACCTGAACGAGGCCGACGAGTGGTCGCGACAGCTCGTCACCGAGCTGTCCGAATGGGCGCTGGAGCTGGATCAGCCGGTGCCCGAGCGCGCGATTGCCAAGGCGCATTCGCTGGCCGGCAGTTCGGCCACCGTGGGCTTCACCGCGCTGTCCGAACTGGCCCGTGCCGTCGAGCACGCGCTGCAGCGCCTGCATGGCCAGCCGGCGGGCACCACCGAGCAGGCCAAGGTGCTGGGCGATGCCTCGGAAGACATTCGCCGCGTGCTGCACCAGTTCGCGGTCGGCGTGCTGAAGGCGCCCAGCGCCGACATCCTGGCCGCCGTCAACGCGCTGGAGCCGAGCGAGGGCGAGGCGCCCGTGGCGCCCGATGTCGTGGATGTCGTGGATGTGGCCGAGCCCGGCACGTCCGCTTCGCTGGGCATCGCCCAGGCCCTGCCTGTGGCGGCAGTTGCCGCCGCTGCCCCGGCGGTGACCGCGCCGCCGGCAGTGGTGCCCGACCTGGGCCGCACCAGCATTGCCGACGACATCGACGTGCAGGACGTGGTCGACCCCGACCTGTTCCCGATCTTCGAGGAAGAGGCCGAAGAGCTGCTGCCGCAACTGAGCGCCGCGCTGCGCCAGTGGGCCGGGCATCC
>JAUNUL010000410.1 GCA_030538175.1 Propionibacteriaceae bacterium
CCGATGGCGGTGGCCGCCGTGGTGGGCCTGGGCACCGTCACCCTCATCACCGCGGAGCCGATAAGCGTCGACATGGACGAGGTCCGCCGCACCGGCCCCACCGCGGTGGATGCGCGACAGCACGAACGTTGGCGAGGTAATCGCCTCGGCGATACCGAGACCGACCCCGATCCCCTGTGTGAGGGTCGTCTTGCCCGCGCCGAGGTCGCCGGTCAGGATCACCACGTCGCCGGCCCGGACGAGACGTCCCAGCCGGGCGCCCAACGCCTGCATGGCCTCGGCGGTCGGCACGTCGATCAGCACCGGCAGGCGACGGGACAGGATGCGCCCAGCTCCGGCGTACCCCAATCCGCGCAGCCATTCCGCACCCTCGTCATCGGGCGCCTCGGCCACGATCGTCGCAGCGGCTGGCAGGGCGGCCGTAGCCAGGTCAGCGGCCAACTCTTCCGCCGCCGCGACGAGCGCCGCGCCAACTCCTTGCCCACGCCAGTCGGCGCCGACGAGGACCGCGGTGAGACGTGCCGGGGTGTCGACCCCCGCAGGAGAGGGCACCGACTGGTCAGCCAGGGACCAACCGGCCGCACCGATCAAGCGATCGCCGGCGAAGGCCCCGACCCAGTGGCTGCCCACCGGATCGAGGCCCAGGCCGCGTACTTCGTCGGCATCCGGGCCGAGCTCAACGAGCTCGACCTCCGCAGAGTCGTCGCGCATCACAGCACCTTTCGAACCAGGCCAGTCGCGCGCGGATCAGTCGCGCGGCCGGCGCTGGTGGAACGACCGTCCGCCGCGACCACGATCGCGACCGCCACGGCCGCCACGTTCGTTGTCCCAGGCGTCGCGACCCCAGCCCTTGGTGCGCGGTCCGCGCTTGCGAATCGCCCGGGGGGGCGCGATGAGCGCCTGGTACGCATCCTCGGTGATCGGGGCATTCGCCGGCGTACGCGCACCGGTGAGGTCACTGAGCAACTCATCCCCAGGCCGCACCTGGACTGGCTCGACCTTCACCCCGGCCTGACCGGTGAGGCGGCGCATCAGCTTGCGCTGGTGCGGCAGGGTGATCGTGACGACGTGGCCCTCGTTGCCGGCCCGGGCAGTGCGCCCGGCGCGGTGCAGATAGTCCTTCGGCCCCATCGGTGGATCGACCTGCAGCACCAACGACACCTCATCGACGTGGATGCCGCGAGCGGCGACATCGGTCGCGACCAGGACAGGCACGGAGCCCTCCTTGAACGCGTTGAGGATCCGGGCGCGAGCACCCTGAGTAAGGCCACCGTGCAGCGCACCGGCCATGACCCCGGCTTCGCGGAGCTGGTCGGCGACCCGATCCGCGCCGCGCTGCGTGCGCACGAACACAACCGTCCGGCCGTCCCGGTTGGCGATGGCAGCGGTGGTGGCGTTCTTGTCATGCGGCAGCACATGCAGCAGGTGATGATGCATGGTCGACACCGACGCCTTGGCGCCGTCGACCTCGTGGGTGACGGGATCGGTGAGATACTTCTGCACCAACCGATCCACACCCCGATCCAGCGTGGCTGAGAAGAGCAGTCGCTGACCGCCCACCGGAATCGCATCGAGAATGGTGGTGACCTCGGTCATGAAGCCCAGGTCGGCCATGTGGTCGGCCTCATCCAGGACCGCGACCTGGACCTGCGAGAGGTCCGCGACGCCCTGTTCCATGAGGTCGATGAGGCGGCCGGGAGTGGCCACGACGATGTCGACACCACGATCGAAGGCCTTGATCTGCGGCCCGAAGGCCATGCCACCGGCAACCAGGGTCGTGCTCAGACCCATCACCTTGGCCAGCGGCGCGAGCACGTCGGCGACCTGCAGGGCGAGCTCGCGGGTCGGCACGAGCACGACACCGCCGGGTGCGCCACTCGGCGCGGCATCACTGTTCGCGAGCCGGGCGACCATGGGCAGACCGAAGCCGAGCGTCTTGCCCGAGCCCGTGCGGCCGCGGCCCAGCACATCCTTGCCGGCCAGCGCATCCGGAATCGTGGCGGACTGGATCGGGAACGGGGAGGTGATCCCCTGCTGGTCGAGGGCGGCGACGAGCACCTTGGGTACGCCGAGTTCGGCGAAGCCCGCGTCATCCGCCACCGTCGCGGCATCCACGTCCTCGAGCTCCGTCGCGGTCCAGCTCATCGTGTCGGCGGACTCGCCGTCATACGCCTCAGCACCCGCGAAGTCATCCCGTTCGGGCCGGCCACGTCGGTCATCCCGACCAAAGCCACGCCGCTCATCGCGACCGAATCCACGCCGGTCGTCCCGACCAGGCTCACGCCGCTCCTCGCGGCGACGCTCCCGGACCTCCCAGTTCGTGTGGCCGTGTCGGGGCTTGTGCTCCGGACGGCGCTCATCACGACGGTCGCTGCGCTCCCCGCGGAAGTCACGACGTTCGTCGCGCCGGTCCTCCCGCCGGTCATCGCGGAAATCCCTGCGGTCATCACGCCGGTCGCCCCGGAACTCCCGCCGGTCATCCCGACGATCGTCACGGCGCTCGCCGCGGTCGCGACCGAATTCGCGACGGTCACCACGCGGTCCGCTGAACTCACGCCGTTCACCGCGCTCGGGGCGGTCCC
>JAUNUL010000411.1 GCA_030538175.1 Propionibacteriaceae bacterium
GCCGTGGCCCAGGTTGAAGATGTGTCCGTCGGCCGCAGCCCCCGCGCGGATGACGTCACGGACGCGGTCGGCGAGCACGTCCCAGGGCGCCCCCAGCAGTGCGGGGTCCAGGTTCCCCTGGAGTGCGTACGCCGGCCCGACGCGCCGCGCGGCCTCGTCGAGCGGGATCCGCCAATCGACCCCGACAACGTCGGCGCCGGCCTGACCGATGAGGGGCAGCAACTCGCCGGTGCCAACCCCGAAGTGGATGCGGGGCACCCCGGTCTCCCCCAGCGCCGCCAGGATGCCGGCCGAATGCGGCATGACGTAGCGCTGATAGTCGACGGCCGTCAACGAGCCGGCCCACGAGTCGAAGAGCTGGATGGCGCGGGCGCCTGCGGCCACCTGGACCTCGAGGAACACCCGGGAGATCTGGGCGAGGCGTGCACACAGGTCGTGCCACAGCTCCGGATCCCCCACCATGAGCGACTTGGTGCGTGCGTAGTCCTTGCTCGGTCCACCCTCAATCAAATAGCTGGCGAGGGTGAAGGGTGCCCCAGCGAAGCCGATCAGCGGCACGGATGACTCGGGGCCGCCGAGTTCGTCGACGATCAAGCGCACGGCTTGGTCGATGTAGTCGATGTCACCCGGGGTCAGCTCCGGCAGCCGGTCCAGATCGGCCCTTGTGCGGAAGGGCTCGGCGATCTGCGGGCCGATGCCGGGTGTGATATCGAGATCGAGCCCGGTCGCCTTGATGGGCACCATGATGTCCGAATAGAAGATGGCCGCGTCGACGCCGTGACGGCGTACGGGCTGCAGGGTGATCTCCCGCACCAACTCGGGCATCGTGCAGGCATCCAGCATCGTGATGCCCTCACGAACCTTCTTGTATTCAGGCAGGGAACGCCCGGCCTGGCGCATGAACCAGACAGGGACCCGGTCAGCAAGGTGGTCTCGGCGGGCAGCGGCCAGCAACGGTGCATCGGTCACCGCGCCATCCTGACACGGCCCATCAACCGCGCAGCTGCTCGTCCGGTGTCCGGCGCGTCGAACTCCGTGCGGTGTTGCTGGGACTCTAGGCTCACAGGGTGGCTCTCGGCGAGGAAACCAACGCGCTCCCGCCCTCGTTCGCGAAGGCGCTGCAGGAGTTGTCAACGCATGCGTGGCGACCGGAGATCGGGGTTGACGAAATACCCGCACCCCAACGCATCGCCCCCTTTGCCGCCGCGATCACCGCGGACGTCCTCTCCGACGATGTCGAGCTGGGCAACGGGCGCCTCGTCCTGCTCCACGATCCGATGGGCAACGAGACCTGGGATGGGGACTTCCGGCTCGTCAGCTTCGCCCGGGCCGATGTGGAGCCCGAGTTGGTCGCGGACCCGCTGCTCGCCGAGGTCGGCTGGAGCTGGCTGACCGACGCGTTGGATCGCAACGGCGCTCGCTATGTCGCCCCGAGCGGCACGGTGACGTCGGTCGCGAGCCAGTCCTTCGGCTCCCTCGGCGACGAGCCTGCACGCGCGGAGGTCGAGATCCGGGCCTCCTGGACGCCGATCCTTGATGAGGACGGTGGGTTGGCAGCACACCTGAATGCCTGGGACCACCTGCTGTGCAGCCTGGCCGGGCTGCCCCCGCTGCCCGAGGGTGTGGTCATGATCCCGTCGGCGCGCCGCGGCCGCGGTCACTGAGAGGTCGACGAGGGTCTGAACAGGTAGGGTTGGCCGGGTGGGGACTGAACCGAGCGATGACACGAGCGAACTGCCGGTCCTCAGTGCTCCCGCAGACCCCCTCGGTGAGGTCATCAGCTCACCTGAGGCACTGACGCAGGCCATCGCATCCCTGAGCTCCGGGTCTGGTCCGGTCGCGATCGACGCCGAGCGTGCACAGGGCTATCGATATTCGGCCCGGGCCTATCTGCTCCAGTTGCGTCGGGTCGGCGCGGGCACGCTGCTGATCGATCCTGTGCCCTTTGCCACGGCAGAGACCCCCGCGGACTTCGGGATGCTGCGGCAGGCCATCGGGGATGACGAGTGGATCATCCACGCGGCCAGCCAGGACATCCCCTGCTTGGCCGAAGTGGGGCTGATCCCCCACCGGTTGTTCGACACCGAGCTGGCCGGCCGACTGCTCGGGCTCCCCCGCGTCGCACTCGGCACCCTGATCGAGGTCTATTTCGGCAAGAAGCTCCTCAAGGAGCACTCCGCCGCCGATTGGTCCACCCGGCCGCTGCCCGCCGACTGGCTGGCGTACGCCGCGCTGGACGTCGAGTTGTTGATCGAGTTGCGCGACCTCTTGGCGGCCGAGCTGGAAGCAGCCGGCAAGGCCGAATGGGCCGCCCAGGAGTTTGCCCACCTCGCAGCCAAGGCCGCCGAGCCCCCCGTCCAGCGTGAGGATCCGTGGCGGCGCACGTCGGGGATTCACGGCGTACGCACCCCGCTCGGCATGGCGATCGTGCGCGAGTTGTGGCAGGCCCGCGATGAGATCGCCCGCCGCCTCGACAAAGCACCGGGCCGGATCCTGCAGGACAAGGCGATCGCCGAGATCGCCACGCACGCGAAGCCCGATCGCAATCAACTGCGGTCGATCCACGGTTTCCAGCGGCG
>JAUNUL010000412.1 GCA_030538175.1 Propionibacteriaceae bacterium
CCGCCTGACGATGTCCGTGTGTGACGCCGGCAATGCGCAGCGGGATGAAGAGGATCAGACCGGCGGCGAGGGTCAGCACGATGCCGAGCAGCCCGAACCGCGCGCCGAACAACTCCGTGAACACCCACAACAAGAACGGCGCGATAAAGCTTGCTGCCCGCCCAATCGTGGCGTACAGACCGAAGGTCTCATTCTCCTGCCCGACCGGGGTGATCCGGCCGAGCAACGTCCGCGAGGACGACTGCACTGCACCGACGAGGGAAGCGATGCCGAGCCCGCAGATCCAGAAGAGCAGTTTGCTGGGCGTAGAGACCAGGACGACGCCGAGGATCACCATCGCGGTCAGTGACCCGAGGATCACTGGGCGCGGGCCGAAACGGTCGTCGATCATCCCGCACACCCAGGCGCCGATGGCCGCGAGCAGGTTGGCCGCGAGCCCGAAATAGATGACTTCTTCGGGGGCAAATCCATACGACGAGACGGCAATCACACCGGCGAACGCGAACACAGCCGCCAGCCCGTCGCGATAGACGGCTGAGGCGATCAGGAAGTGCAGCAGCCCACGTCCGTTGTGCCACATCCCGACGAGGCGGCGGATGATGTCGCGGTATGCCCGGATGATGTGGAAGCGCTCTGTGTGTTCCCGGGGTGCGGCTTCGGGGCCAAAGATCATGATGGGGATGGACCAGAGCAACAACCACCCGGCCATCACCAGGGCGATCGCACGGATGTTCTCCGATTCCCCCGTGGGCAGACCGAACATGCCCCCGTCGAGAACAAATCCGAACAGCGCGAGAACCAGGCACAGCACGCCGGCGAAATAGCCCAGGCCCCACGCCACCCCCGAAATGCGGCCGATGGTCCGCGGGTTGGAAATGTCGATCAGCATGGCGTTATAAAAGATTTCCGCGATCTGCTGGAAGACATTCGCACCCGCGATCAGGGCAGCACCGAGGAAGATATAGAACTCACCCCGATCCGGCTGATAGGGCAGGACGAACCACAACAGGGCCATGCAGACAACGACCAGGACCGTGGCGACCGTCAACATCAACCGGCGTTTGCGGACCTGATCGCCCCACGCCCCCAGCATGGGTGCCAGCACCGCGACCGAGATGCCGGCGATGGTTTGCAGCAGCGAATAGATCTCCTGACCCCGCTCCGGGGTGGGGGCCGCAGCGCTGGTCACATAGACGGAGAAAACGAACGACAGGATGACGGTGTTATAGGCATTTGACCCGAAGTCCCACAAACACCACGAGACGATGGCGCGACGATCCGCAGGGCGTTCCTTGAGCGCCACTTCAGGCGCCGGCTGGGTGCTCACGGGTTCAGCGTAGGCGCAACCGATCCCGAGCAGAACGCTGTCCGAGCGTCCAAGTCAGAGGTCAGGCGTCAATGTGCTCGGCGTCGATGGCATAGGCGCCGTCGATAATGAACTCCTTGCGTGGGGCGACCTCATTGCCCATGAGCATTTCGAAGGTTTCCTCGGCGATGGCGGCATCGTCGACGGTCATCCGGCGCAGGGTGCGGTGGCGCGGTGACATGGTGGTTTCTTTGAGCTGGTCGGCGTCCATCTCGCCGAGACCTTTATAGCGCTGGGGTTCCTTGTACGCGATCCCCCGCTTCGTCAGCTCAGCAGCCTTCCGCTGATATTCCATATCGGAATAGGTGTAGATGTATTTTTCCTGGCCCTTGCGCGGATTGTTGATCTCGAACCGGTGCAGCGGGGGGACTGCCGTATATACCCGTCCCGCCTCCAGCAACGGCCGCATATAACGGAAGAACAGGGTCGCCAGGAGACAGCGGATATGAGCGCCGTCGGAGTCGGCGTCGGCCATGAAGATGATCTTCCCGTAGCGGGCGGCATCGAGATCGAAGGTCCGCCCCGAGCCTGCACCCACCACCTGGATGATCGAGGCACACTCAAGATTCTTCAACATGTCCCCGACCGAGGCCTTCTGGACGTTCAGGATCTTGCCCCGGATCGGCAACAAAGCCTGGAACTCTGAATCCCGGGCCCGCTGGGCGGTGCCGAGTGCGGAGTCACCCTCGACGATGAACAGTTCACACTTGTCCACATCGTTGGAGCGGCAGTCCTTGAGTTTGGGCGGCAGAGTCGAGGATTCGAGAGCGGTCTTGCGACGCTGGGCCTCCTTGTGGGCCCTGGCCGCGACCCGCGTCCGGGAAGCGGCGACGACCTTTTCCAGGACAGAGCGGGCCTGGGGGCGTACGGCCGGTTTGGTGGAGCCGAGGAACTCCCCGAGCTCGGCCTCGACGATGCCCGCGACCAGTTTCGTGACCGCAGGTGTGCCCAGCACCTCCTTGGTCTGGCCCTCGAACTGCGGTTCGGCCAGCCGGACGGTGACGACGGAGGTGAGCCCCTCGAGCGCATCGTCCTTGGTGACCTCGTCACCCTTGTTGAGCAGCCGGGTGCCGTCCAGTGCCTTGAGCACGGCCCGCGTCAGCGCCCGCTCATAGCCCTGGACGTGCGTGCCTCCCTTGGGGGTGGCGATGATGTTCACAAACGACCGGGTCGTCGTGTCGTAGCCGGTGCCCCACCGC
>JAUNUL010000413.1 GCA_030538175.1 Propionibacteriaceae bacterium
CAGAACGTGACGGCAACCAGACGGGCACCCGGCTCAAGCTCACGCGCGGTGCGCAGCACCTCCTGGTGCCCCTTGTGCACGCCGTCGAAGTTGCCGATGACCACCACGCTGGCTGGATTCACGTCCCGCCCTCCTCGATTCGTCCGCGGCGATCCTAGCCATCCCGGAGCGATCCGGCATGCCGCGGCACTGGTTCACCCGTCGCGCTGACGACGATATTTGGCATCAAGCCCGGCGAGCTTGCGTTCCAGCTTGTCGATGACGTCCTGCAGTTCGTTGATGGTGTCCGCCAGTTCGGTGTCCGCAGCGGCCTCACGGTCGCGTTCCTTATAGGCGGTTTCCAGGGAGTTGATAACGATCCCGATGACCAGATTGATCACCACATAGGTGCCCAACAGGATGAACGAGATCACATAGGGCAGGGCCCAGGGCGAGGCTTCACGCAGGACATACATGATCTCGTTCCAACCCTCCAGGGTCAGCAACGTGAACAGGGTGAGCATGGCTTCGCCGAGGTTGCCGAAATATTCCGGTGCCGTCTTGCCGAAGATCATGAATCCCACGACGGCATAGAGATAACAGAGCAGCGCCGTCAGCGCCATCAGGCTCATCGCCGGCATGGCAGCCCGCCGGAGTCCATCCACCAGCACCCGGAAGTCAGGCATCACCCGGGCGAGACGGGCGATCCGGGCAAGGCGGATCATGCGCAGCGCGGTCGGATTCCATTGGGAGATGGGCAGCAGCCCCGCCACCACCACGACCGTGTCGAACACGTTCCAGGGGTCTTTCAAGAAGGTCCAGACCCGGAATCGATAGGCCGCGAGGCGAATCAGCAGTTCCACGACGAAGAAGCCCAGGAACCAGGTGTCGAACGTGTCCGCCACCCGCTGCCACTGACCCGGCACGGACTCATAGGTCTGCAGGCCCAGCGCCACCGCATTGGCCACGATGACCACGACGACCAACGTCTGGAACCAGGACGCGTTCGCAATGCCGAACGCCTTGCGCTGCCAGCGCGGTGAGGTGACGTCGATCGTGTTGGTCGTATCGCCCACGATCCGTTCGCTGGCCACGGTCTTCCTCCTAGGGGGACGGGTGACGCGAGTCACTCTAAAGGGAACATCCGACGGTTCCGTCTGAGTCAGACGAAGACGGCCTCCGCGACCGCATCATCGCCATCGGGGCGATAGAGCGCCAGGAATCGGCCCTCGGCCACCAGCGCCGTGAGCCCGGTCACGCGTACGCCGCGCAGCCGCTGCCCGAAGCCGACCGCGATCGCTTCGGCTTCGTTGAGTTCGCGGACGTCGAAACACTCCCCCGCCACCTGATCGAGTCCGAGGATCGGCAGGGTCGTCGTCTCGTGGTCGATGGTGTGGGCGCGGTCGAGACCGAACGGCCCGACCCGCGTACGCCGCAGCACCGTCAGGTGCCCGCCGGTCCCCAGCCGCTCCCCCAGGTCCCGCGCAATCGCGCGGATATAGGTGCCTGACGAGCAGCGGACGGTGACCGCACAGTCCAGCACGGGTACGCCATCCACGGTCGTGGCGGTGACCTCATGGAGGTCCAGCTGATGCACGGTCACCGGACGAGCCTTGAGGGTGACGTCCTCCCCCGCGCGCACCCGGGCGTACGCCCGCTGGCCGTCCACCTTGATCGCAGAGACCGCCGTCGGGACCTGCAAGATGTCGCCACGGAACTCCGGGAGCGCTGCCTGGATCGCGGCTTCGGTGACGTTCCCGGCGCCGAGAGCAGAGGTGCGTTCGCCTTCCGCGTCGTCGGTGACCGTGGTCATGCCGAGCCGGATCGTCGCTGTGTATTCCTTCTCGGTCAGCATCAGGTGTCCCAACAGCCGCGTGGCCCGGTTGACCCCGATCACGAGGATGCCCGTGGCCATCGGGTCGAGCGTGCCTGCGTGACCGACCTTGCGGGTGCCGAAGATCCGGCGACACCGGCCGACGACCTGGTGGGAGGTCCAGCCAGCCGGCTTGTCGACGACGACGATGCCGATCCGCTCCTGCTCAGGAGTGGACCGGCCAGCCGCGTCTGTCACACCCGGCCGTCCGTGGGTTCGGAATCGTCCTCGTCGGTCAAGTCAGCGTCAGCGTCCTCGTCCACCTTGGCGTCGTCGTCCTCGAGGTCGTCGTCCTCATCGGATTGGCGATAGGGGTCGGCGTCACCGGCGTACGCTGCGCCGGCCGCCCGTGCGGCCAGCTCCTCATCGGCGCTGCGGGTCTGAGCCAGCAGCTCCTCGATGTGACGGGCGTTCTCGCCGACAGCATCCAGGATGAAGTTCAGCGAGGGCGCGAAGCGCAGTCCGAGCTGTTTGCCGATAGTCGAACGCAGCAGGCCCTTCGCGGACTCAAGCGCCGCGGCGGACGAAGCGAGGTCGGCCTCGGCACCGAGCACCGTATAGAAGATGCTCGCCTCACGGGAGTCACCGGTCAGCCGAACATCGGTGATGGTGACGAACCCCAGTCGCGGGTCCTTGATTCGCCGCTCCAGCATCTGGGCGACGATCACCTTGATCTGATCGGCGAGCTTGCGGGCACGGGGATTGCT
>JAUNUL010000414.1 GCA_030538175.1 Propionibacteriaceae bacterium
GCTCGCTGGCGGATCGTCGCCTGGATGTTGCTGACCATGGCCGTGAGCTTCGCTGTCGTCGTGATCACCGTCCGCGGGATCCTGCTCACCAACGTCGCCAACCGGGCCAATCACGACGTGAACCAAGAAGTCAACGAGTTCTATTCGTTCGCTGCCGAAGCAGTCGACCCAGGCACCGGACAGGCATTCACGTCCACGGCGCAGCTGTTCGCGACGTACCTCGCCCAGCAACGCGCGGGGGATGTGGAACTCATGCTCGGCCAACTGCCCAACTACGGCTCCTCGTACGAGCTGCGGGGCGCACACGTCCCACCACCTGACCGCTACGACGCGCTCGCCGACCCTGCTCTCATGGCCGACATCGCTCGCCAGGACAGCGGGATCCACGAAACCGCGGTCGGCCAGATTCGCTGGGGCAAAGCGGTCGTGGAAGTCAACGGCGAGACTGATGGTGTCCTGGTCATCCTCCACTTCACAGGCATCGAGGAGCAGTCGGTCAACGACACGATCAGGGTGCTGGTCCTGGTGGCCCTCGGCGTGACGCTCGTCAGCACCGCCATCGCCTTCCTCGCTGCGGGGCAGATCCTGCGTCCACTGCGTTTGCTGCACAAGACCGCCCAGGAGGTCTCGCACCGCGATCTGACCAGCCGGATTCCCGTGCACGGCACCGACGAGGTGTCCCAACTCGCGCGGACCTTCAACTCGATGCTGGACCGGCTCGAGGGCGCGTTCAGCACCCAACAGCAGTTCGTGGACGATGCCGGGCACGAACTGCGTACACCCATCACCGCCATCCGCGGCCATCTCGAACTGCTGCACACCAAATCGCCCGCCGAGCAGACCCAGACCGTCACGCTGCTCACCGGTGAACTCGACCGGATGAGCCGGATCGTCAACGACCTGCTGGCCCTGGCCAAGGCCGATCAACCCGACTTCGTGCAGCCGAAGGAAACCGATATCGGCGAGTTGACGCTGGATCTCGATGTCCTCGCCCAAGCCCTCGCCAACCGCCGCTGGATGCTCACCCACATCGCCGACGGCCCCGCTGTGGTCGACGAACAGCGCATCACCCAAGCCGTGCTCCAACTGCTGCAGAACGCCGTCCAACACACCCAGGATGGCGATGAGATCAGACTGTCCAGTGACTTCATCGACATCGGTGACGTGCCGTACGTCCAGTTCACCGTCGCCGATACGGGGCCGGGCGTACCCGAACAGGAACGGGAACGCATCTTCAGCCGGTTCGCCCGCGGTGCGGCCACCGGCAACGCACCCACCGGAGCTGGCCTCGGCCTCGCGATCGTAGCCGCCATCGCGCGCGGCCACGACGGCATGGTGACGGTGGGCGGTACGCCCGGTGTCGGCGCGGTGTTCAGCATCACCGTGCCGGTAGGGGACGTCACCCGACCCCAAGCCACCGACGATCACTCTGACGCCGCAGCACCCAGCACCCCTGCCCAAGACTTTCCTGAGAGAATCCCCACATGAGTCAGATCCTGATCGCCGAAGACCACGCCCCCATTTCCTCCTTCGTGGAAAGTGGCCTCCAGGCAGCCGGATACGGCACCTCGGTGGTGACGGACGGCGGCACCGCGCTGCTGCTGGCGAAGACCGGAGCGTTCGATCTGGTCATCCTCGACATCGGTCTGCCGGTCAAGGACGGATTCGAAGTTCTGCGGGAACTGCGCGCGGACGGTTCCAGCGTGCCGGTGATCATCCTCACCGCCCGGGATTCAGTGATCGACACCGTGGCTGGCCTGGAAGGTGGGGCCAGCGACTACGTGACCAAACCGTTCCAGTTCGCCGAACTGCTGGCACGGGTCCGGCTCCGGCTGCGCGAGCACTCCCCCCAACCAACCGCCCCGGCCCACCTCTTGGAGGGGGCCGGGCTGGTGCTCGATCTGCGCAGCCGACGGGTCAAAGTCGGCGAGGAGCAGATCGATCTCACCGCACGCGAGTTCTCCCTGCTGGAAGTCTTCATGATGCACCCGGAGCAGGTGCTCTCCCGCGAGCAACTGCTCGGACATGTGTGGGGCATGGATTTCGACCCAGGCTCGAACGTCGTCGAGGTGTGCGTACGCACGGTCCGCCGAAAGATTGGCCCCGAGCGCATCGAGACGGTGCGTGGCATGGGATACCGCCTGCGCGCTGCCTGAACCATCGCTGCCTGAACCCCCGATGCGCAGCCGCACCTCGGCCCAAGACGACGACGCGACGGCTAAGCGGTCCCGTCGCGCACGGCGGGCAGAAACTCGTACGTCAACCGGTTGAACTCCTCCGGGTTATCCGTGTTGAGCTGATGACCACCGGACACAACCTCCAGGCGGCCGTTCGGGAGGCTCCCCGCGAGCAACTCAGCGGCCGGCAGGTTCGCCCGGTCACGATCGCCGCACAGAATCAACGTCGGCTGGTCGATCTCGTGCAGCCGGTCCGCGAAGTCAGTCTCCGCCATCGCCCGGAACACGTCCTGCATCGCGTCCTTGTTGAGCCCCTGCTGCGCCAGCCGCCGACGCGAGGCCAACTTCAGGCCGACCCCCTGGAGTCTCA
>JAUNUL010000010.1:0-4504 GCA_030538175.1 Propionibacteriaceae bacterium
CCTGCTCGAGCTCTCTGCCGCCGGAGTGACCAAAGCGGAGACGCTGGCGCGCTATGCAGCCGAGCTGGGCGTCGACCGCGAGGACGTCGCAGCCTTCGGTGACATGCCGAACGACCGGACAATGCTGGCGTGGGCCGGTCAATCCTTCGTGATGGCCGAGGCACATGAGAGCCTGCTGGATCTCCCGCACGTCATTCAGATCGGGTCAAACCGCGAATCTGCCGTCGGGCGCGCAATCCAGGGGTGGTTGTGATTCGGACGATCGCGGGGCGCCCGTGACCCGTCGGGTGGGCCAGTTCCTGCTGGTGTGTCTGCTGCCAACCATCGTTGCTTTGTGGATGTCCGCGAGCATCGCTGGCGCATCGCTGTGGCCCTGGGCTCCACTCACCGAGGACCTGTGGGTCTATCGGGAGGCGGCCCGCTATCTGCTGGAAGGGCGCGACTTCTATCAGCTGGAAGACGCCTTCCCCTATATCTATCCCCCCATCGCGGCCATCCTGACCATTCCCTTGGCCCTCGTCCCTTGGTGGACCGCACAGTTGCTGTGGACGATGGGCAACGTCGCGATCCTGGTGGCAGTGCTGCGGCACCTGCGCATCGGTGGGCCGTGGGTCGTGTCGTTCGCCAGCACCGTCACCATCCTGTTCGTGTCACCGGTGACGAGCACGCTGCAAATGGGACAGCTCGGCGTCCTGCTGCTAGGACTAGTCGTGCTGGACGCCGTCGACGGGCCGCGCCTGATCCGCGGCGGGAACCGACGGGTGCTGCCAGCTGGCGTACTCACGGGGATTGCAACGGGACTCAAACTCACCCCCGCCGTCTTCATCGTTCATTATTTCCTGACCCGGCGGTTCCGCCAGGGATTCATCGCATTGGGCACATTCGTCGGCACCGTCGTGCTCGGACTGATCGTCTCGCCGGCGTACAGCCCGGGCTATTGGCTCCGGCTTGCCGGCGGTGACTCGGGCGCGAACCCGGATGCGTATGGCTGGATCAACAACATCTCGATCATGTCCGCGGTCTATCGATTCACCGACGTCACGCCATTCGGCAGCATTCTCGGATTGGGACTGTCGGGCCTGTTGGTGCTGGCAGCACTGATCGCCGCGTGGCGGGCGCGCAAAGCCAATCGGGACCTGCTCGGGGTGTCCGTGCTCGGCATGGTGTCGTGTGTCGCGAACCCGATCGCGTGGTTGCACCACCTCACCTGGGTCGCTCCCCTGCTGGTGGCCGGCATGCGGGACAAACTGCCTGCACTGGTTCGTTGGCCCGTGCTCATCGGAGCCCTCTGGTCGGTATTGCAGCCCCAATTCGCGCTCGGCGGTGCGCCGTGGGCGTACCGGGAGATTCACCAGTTCACCGTGGCGCAAAAAATTCTGGCAGCCGGACCGGATATTGTCGTGGCGCTGATGGTCGTGGCGGTGCTGCTCGCGGTCCGTCCGGTGCGCGAGGATGAATCCACCACGACCGAGCGAGCAGACGGTGCGCTGGAGGTTCAGCCCCGACGGGCCTGGATAGATGGAGTGGACAAGGAATGAGCGCGGTCAAACGGGTCGCCCTGATGGTGTTGTACGCCATTCCGCCGCTCTTCGCGGCCCTCTATGCCGGAGCGACAGAGATCGCCGACGGACAGTTCACCCCCTGGCGACCGGTGATGATCGACCTCGACGTCTATGTCCGCACTGCTGAATTAGTGCTGCGCGGTGAGGACTTCTACAACGTCGAGGCGTGGCTGCCCTGGTTGTACACCCCGTTCGCGGCACTGCTCGCCATCCCTTTCGCCTTTATGGGCACGATCGGCGCGCAACTGTTCTGGCTGGTCGTGAACGGGCTGATGGTGATGGCGATCGTCTATCGCCTCGGGTTCAAGACGTGGCGCCTCAGCCTCATCTCCGTCGCCGCGATCTGGCTCATCGAGCCCATGCGCGTCACGCTCGGTTTTGGACAGGTGAACCTGTTCCTGATGGCGCTGGTCGTCTTCGACCTGATGCCCGGGCCTCGGGTGCTCGGGAACCGCAAGCGGCTGCTGCCCCAGGGCTGGCTGACCGGCGTCGCCGCGGCGATCAAGCTGACGCCGGCGCTCTTCGCGGTCTATCTCTTCCTGGCGGGGCGGGTGAAGACCGCGATTGTGACATTCCTGTCCTTCGTGGCGGCGACCGTCATCGGTTTCATCGTCCTGCCCGGTCCGTCCGTCGACTATTGGGGCCGGCTCATCGGTGGGGATTCCGGGCTGAACACCGGGATGAAGTACTACACGAACCAATCGATCATCGGGTCCTATATCCGCTTCTCCGAGGAGAACCCGGACAGCATTCCACTCGGCGGGTTGGTGCTCGCAGCCCTGGTCATCCTGATCGGTGTGTTTGCTGCCGTGCTGTGGCACCGGCTCGGTCACATGGGCTTCGCCGTCGGCCTCGCCGCCATGACCGCACTGCTCGCCTCCCCCATCTCCTGGAGCCACCACTTCGTGTGGATCCTGCCGCTGGCCGTGGTCATGGTCACCGACAAGAAACTGCCGGATGCCCTGCGGTTCGTGGGTCTCGGGTTCTCCCTGTGGGTCATGTACGCCCCGTTCATGCAGTTCAAGGACGGTCAGGACGAGTTCCAGTACACGACCGGACAAAAACTGATCGATGCCGGCTCGGTGATCCTGGGCCTCATCTTCTTCGGCGTGGCCATCGCGCTGGCGCTGCGCCTGCGCAGAGAGCAGGGTCTGCCCTGGTTGCCGCTCACGCTCAAGGAGAACGAGGTCACCCCGGTGAGCGCGGAGAACGCCGAGCGCTGAGTCTGTCGGGCCCCGGTTGGGCTTCGTCGAGCTGGGGTGGAACCTGGGTGGTGCTGTCGGCGTCCCCGCACGCCGGCGTGGAATCCGAGTGGTGCTGTCGGTGTCTGCGCGTCCCCGCACGCCGGCGTGGAATCCGAGTGGTGCTGTCGGTGTCTGCGCACTCCGGCGTGGAATCCGAGTGGTGCTGGCGTACCACCTGGATTCCACACGATCTGTGGCGATGACGGATCGGATGTTCGCGTGGAATCGCGCTGGGGTCAGGGCGCCATTAGTCCTCCACACGGCGGCACATGCGTTATGCCGACGGGTCACACGGTGCTGAGGCGGTTCCGGGCACGATGGCCCCGGAGCCGCCGTGCCAGAACGCGTCGGCTGCGTCACGCTGTGCGAAGTGGGCGCGGAAGCACAAACTGGGTGCCTTTGGTGCGGCGTGCGGGGCTCGAACCCGCGACCCAAGGATTATGAGTCCTCTGCTCTGACCGGCTGAGCTAACGCCGCAATGACCGGTTGATCCTAGCCGACGTCCAGAGCTGCTCCTGAGCCCTGCGCCGGTCCGGCGGCGTCGCCGCGATACCAAGGCCGCGGAGCTGGACGTCGCCGCGGTCGTGTGGACGCTCAGTGGTGCCACAGCACCCGTCGGAGTCCAAGCCACTTGTAGCGATGGGATGACGCCCGAGCCACTGGTCTCAAGCTGACCGACGAAGAAGCTCCGACACCGTGCAGCGTGGGCCACAGGGACGGAGGACTCCGCGGCATCCGCGACTCTGCTGAGTTGCGAAGAGCTCTGCGGCCAGTTGACATGCGGCATAGTGCACATCGGCCCACTCGGCACGCAGCGTGATGAAGCCCCGCGCTGCGGCGAGTCGATCTCGGCGGCTGTCCTGCACCCGTCGGCCCTCGTGCGCGACCCTGCTGTCCAGCTCCACCACGACCTTGTGCGCATCATCCACGAAGTCCCGCCGGATCGAGCGGCCGCCAGCCGAATCCGGCACAGCCATGCGCATTTCCGGCAGACCATGAGGGCGAAGCACACGGGTGACGAAATCGACTTCCAGCCCGCTTTCCGCACCATCGGCAACGATGCCCAGCGCCAGCTCAAGCGCCCGCCGATGGCGGTGTGCGCGACGCGCTCCCAACTCCTGCTCCAATGCCTCAACGGTCACCTTGTGGCGTTGAACTGCGCGGGCCACAACAGAGATCGCATCGTCCCGGGTGGAGGTCGGGTGATCGCCGAGGTCGATGACGGTGCACGCCGGCTCGGTCACCCGCAGCCGATCGCGAGGAACGGTCAGCAACCTGCGGCGCCGGCGGAGCCTGACACCGGTCTGGCGATGTCGCCGGAGGCTGGCCGGCACATCCACGTGCACCAGTGGAGGTGGGCGGTCATCGATTCCGATCACGTACGCCGCAGACTCCTGGGACAACGCAGACTCGGGGCCATAGAACAGGAGCGCCGCGCTGGCTCGTGCATGCCAATCGAGGGGTTGGGTGTGGACCGCGTAGACCCCGGGGTGGACTCGGCGCCACAGTCCTCTGGTGAGTTTCCACCGCACGGCGTCCGGAGTCATGGCCTCGAGCGCCTGGGTTCGGGAGAGCACACCGAACTGGGTGGTCGCCGACTGTGTGAAGTCCATGGCATCAAGCCTGGCGACCACGCCACCTGTTCGGCGCGGTTATCCCCAGGACGATCACGGTCTGGTTTTCGTGTGGAAGGACGCT
>JAUNUL010000010.1:4514-22514 GCA_030538175.1 Propionibacteriaceae bacterium
GGCGCCCTAGGCCCAGTACGATTCCACGCGGAGAGCTGACCCAATGCAGATCCTGTGCAGCCCGAAGTGGTGTGGAGCACCGCTGGGGCACTGGGCCCACCCGGATTCCACACGAGCCCAGAGCGGGCTCCCGGGACGGAAAAGCTCACCGCGGGGGTTCGGCGTACTCGACCGTCACATCCACATAGCCGAGCCGCTCGCACAGCAATGTCAGAAAACGCCGGCCGTTGTCCTCGGCCGTTGCCCGCAGGTCGGACTCCTCGGCGGCGCGGACGATCGCGCTGACTGCCGCCTGGTCGAGCTCTTCCTTCACCACCAGGGACCCGTCACCCACGGCATCCTCCACCCGCTGGACGACGCCACGCTGGTGGGTCACAATCCCGGACTTGTCGTGCAGGATCCGGGGCTCGGTGAGCCTTGGAGCGGGTACGCGGACAGTGATGGACCGCGCCTCCGGGTCCGCTGTGATCCCCTCCGCCGTCAACCCACGGAGGTCGATCATGGCATCCACATCGCCCTGATAGATCGCGACAATCTTCTCCCCATCAATGAAGTCCGGGAGGCGTTGACGCAGCCCGGTCCGGGGCACGTCGATGGTCACCGGGACGGAGAAGCGACCGGAGGCCACCGACAACTCGGCAGTCTCCTGGATCGCCAGCAGCGTCACGTCTCCCGCGGCTGCGGAGTTCTGCTCGCTGACGGCTGACGTCGCGAACCACCCGAAGGGATCGAAACTCCGCACGAGCAGCATCACCAACAAAACTGCGGCCATTGCGCCGACGAACCAGAGTCGGCGGTCCCGGCGGGCTTGAGCGTCGGCCCCAGCGCGGCCGGCGTCGGCAGCATCAGTGCTGCCGGTTGTCCCCAGAACCTGCGTACTGTCGGCGGACGCCTCGGCCTCAGCTGCAGTGTCCCGGGACTCACCCGTCCTGGATGAACGGCCCGACGACGATCGGTCTGCGGACGATCGCTCGGCTCCCGACCGGTCGGATGAGGGGGCATCGGGATGGCGCACAGGAACCTCCGGAGTGTGTCGTGCTCGCTGATGCCGCTGGCAAGCTGCGTCAGCTCTGCTCACTGAATTGTGTGCGATAGAGGTCGGCATAGATCCCGTCGGCCGCGAGGAGATCGGCATGGCGACCGCGCTCAACGATACGGCCCCGGGCCAGGACCAGGATCTGGTCGGCGTGCCTGATCGTGGACAGTCGATGGGCGATGACGATCGACGTCCGCCCCTCCATCGCTGTATCCAACGCCCGCTGCACGGCAACCTCGGACTCCGAGTCCAAATGCGCGGTCGCCTCATCGAGCACCACGATCGGCGGCGCCTTCAACAACAGCCGCGCGATCGCCAACCGCTGCCGCTCACCACCGGAAAGCCGATAGCCGCGCTCGCCCACCACGGTGTCCAACCCATCGGGGAGCTCCTCGACAAGCCGACGGATCTGGGCAGCATCGAGGACCTGCCACATCTGGTCGTCGGTCGCGTCGGGCCGGGCGTACGCCAAGTTGGCGCGGATCGTGTCGTGGAACATGTGCGCGTCCTGCGTGACATAGCCAACCGCTTCCTGCAGGGACCCCAGTTGAAGCTCACGCACATCGTCACCGCCGACGCGAACCACGCCGGCGGTCGGGTCATAGAGCCGTGCGATCAGGTGGGTCATCGTCGTCTTGCCTGACCCCGACGGACCCACGAGCGCGACCGTCTGGCCGGGCTCCGCGAGGAAGGACACCTCACGCAGGACCGGCTCATCACTGCGCTGCTCGGGCAGCGCGAGTTCCAGTGACGAAAGGCTCCCTCCGCCACCGTCCGGATAGGCGAAGGTCACGCCATCAAACTCGACCGAGCCGTTGCGCCGCACCGGTCGGGCATCGACACGGTCGGCGATGGCCGGCTGCAGGTCCAACACCTCGAACACCCGCTCAAAGCTGACCATCGCGGTCATCACGTCGACCCGCAGGTTCGTCAGCTGGGTCAACGGGCCATAGAGCCTGGCCAGCAGCCCCGCGAGGGCAGTCAGCGTCCCGACCGTCAGGCTGCCCCCGACCGCAGCCCAGCCGCCGAAGCCATAGACCAAAGCAGTGGCCAACGCTGCCACCAACGTCATCGAGGCCATGAAGAACCGAGTGTTCATGGCGATCTTCACCGACACCTGGCGCACAGCATCGGCCTTGGCCGCGAAGAGCTCATGCTCCCGCCGGGCATCGCCGAAGAGCTTGACCAACAAGGCGCCCGACACGCTGAACCGTTCCGTCATGGCCGCCGACATGTCGGCGTTGTGGGTCATCTGCTGCCTCGTCAGGCCCGCCAACCGGGCACCGATCAGCCGGGCCGGGATCAGGAACACCGGCAACAGCACGAGCGCAGCCAGGGTCAACTGCCAGGACAGCACCAACATGGCGGCCAGGACGAGCGCCAGCGAAATGATGTTCGACACCGACATCGACAGCATGGACGTGAACGCCTGCTGCGCCCCGATCACATCGGAGTTGAGTCGCGACACCAGCTTGCCCGTCTGGGTCCGGGTGAAGAACGCGATCGGCATGGACTGCACATGGTCGAACACCTGAGTGCGCAGGTCGAAGATCAATCCCTCACCGATCCGCGCCGAGCACCACCGCTGGATCAGCGAGCTGATCGCATCGACCACGGCCAGCACGGCGACCAGCAGCGCCAGCCACACCACCAGCCGCAGATCGCCACCCAGCACGCCACGGTCGATGATCTCCTTGAACAGCAATGGCGGCACGACACCGACCACCGCCGAGATCACGATCAGCACCAGGAACAGTGAGATCATCCCGCGATAGGCCGCCGCATAGCCGAAGATCCGTCGGACCAAGCCCGGCTGCAGCTTGTGGTGGACAACATCCCGATCCCGACGCATGCCGGAGAGCGGGCCCATCCCCATCCCCATGCTCACGCGATCATCCTGCCGTCCGGATCAAAAGAACGTATTGCAATACGGTCGGCGAACCCCACCGAACACCTGCCCCAGACGTGCCGCGCCAAGGTCGTCGGTCTGCAGCCGTCCGACCACGTGGAACTGCCGGGCCGCCACGCCACCCAGGAACAACGAGCCGAGCTCTTCGACGCCCATGGCCACCTCCGGTTCGTCGTCAGTGCGGGTTACCTCTGCCCGACCACCGGTGATGGCGATGCGATAAGTGCCGTCAGCCAGCCCCAGATCGTCGGTGACGGCCAGGACGAGCTCGGTGTCCGGGCAGCCATAGGTCCGGGCGGACAGCGCAGCAACCGGATCCAGGACGCGGATCCACAAATGGTCGGTGATCCCGGTAACCGAATAGCAGCGCTGATCGACCAGCGCCCACAGCAACGGATCCTCTGTGGGCGCGCGCTGCCAGTCGATCCGGGTCACCCGATCGATCGAACCAAGGAAGTCCCACAGCGCCAGATAGGCGTCCGTGCCGACCGCGACCAGATCCCGGATGGTGAGGATCCGTTGGCCGTCCTCGGTGCGCACGTCATAGCTGACGAACCCGTCCGGCTCGGCGTTCTCGTCGAAATGAAGCGCGTTTCTGACCGCCCGATCACGCTCCGACGCCCGTGGATCGAAGATGCCGGCCGCCTGCTCGGCGTACAACGAACCCCGACCGACCGCACCGGGAGTGATCGCAAGATGCCGGGCAAAAATCGCGGGCGCAACCTGAGCCATCGTCGCCTGGGTCGTGAACTCCACCCGCCCCTTCGTCGGCGTACGCAAAGCGAAGCGCGTGGTCGAATCGACCTGCACCGACTGCACGAACGTGGCCGGGCCGAACCCGAACCGGCCATAGATCGTCGCCTCGGTCACGGTCAGGGCCGCCAGCGCATGCCCGTCGGCGTGGGCCGCGGTGAGGTCATCCACCATCATGTGGCGCAGGATGCCGCGTCGACGATGGGTGGGCCGCACGGTGACGTCGGTAATCAGGTGGATCGGGATCGTGGCACCCCCGACGTTGATCGTCTTGTCGAAAGACACGAACGTGCCGACCGGGTGATCACCACCGACGGCATGCGGCGGCAGGTTTGCGTCATAGACACCCCGATGCAGCCAACCATCGGCGAAGCTCTCCCGCAGCCCCCACTCGAGGCCGACCTGCTGCGGGCTGGGTGCCAGGAAACCCAACATGACCGACTCCCACCAGCCCACGGAGTCCGAGGCCACACCGAATGTACGCATCGTCAGGTCGTCCATAACCCTGACCCTAGTGGTCAGCTCCGACAGAAAAAGACGACGATCAGACCGGGACGCCTCGCCTGTGAACGTCAGGCGAGGAACCTCAGGCGAGGGAAATCAACTCGGCGTACTCCGCACTCCACAGATCCTCGACACCGTCGGGGAGGATGAGCACCCGGTCCGGATCGAGCGCCTCAGCAGCACCGTCATCGTGGGTGACGAGGACGACGGCCCCGGCATACGTCCGGATGGCCTCGAGCACCTCGGCGCGCGAAGCGGGATCGAGGTTGTTGGTGGGTTCGTCGAGGAGCAGCACGTTCGCCCCGGACACCACCAGCATCGCCAGCGACAGCCGCGTCTTCTCGCCACCGGACAGCACCCGCGCGGGCTTGTCGACGTCGTCACCGGTGAACAGGAACGAACCGAGGATCTTGCGCACATCGGTGTCGTTGAGGTTGGGCGAGGCGGAGACCATGTTCTCCAGGACTGTCCGGGCAGTGTCGATCGTGTCGTGTTCCTGGGCGAAATAGCCGATCCGCAGACCGTGACCGGCGATGACCTCGCCCGTATCCGGCTGCTCGACGCCCGCGAGAATCCGCAGCAGGGTTGTCTTGCCGGCACCGTTGAGCCCGATCACGATGACCTTCGAGCCCTTGTCAATCGCAAGATCGACGGCCGTGAACACTTCGAGCGAGCCATACGACTTCGACAGATCTGCCGCCGTCAGCGGAGTCTTGCCACAGGCCAACGGCTCCGGGAACCGGATGCGCGCCACGCGGTCTTGGGCGCGCTCCCCCTCCACGCCGGCCAGCAGTCGCTCGGCCCGCCGGGCCATGCTGTGCGCGGCGGCGGCCTTGGTCGCCTTCGCCCCCATCTTCGCGGCCTGGGTGAGCAGCTGCTCCGCCTTGCGTTCAGCGTTGACGCGCTCCCGCTTGCGCCGCTTCTCATCGGTCTCGCGCTGCTGGAGATAGCGCTTCCAGCCCATCGAATAGACGTCGAGCTCGGCGCGGTTGGCGTCCAGATGGAAGACCTTGTTGACCGTCTGCTCCAGCAGGCCCGTGTCGTGGGAGATCATCACCACAGCACCGGGATAGCTCTGCAGGAAGCCGCGCAGCCACACGATCGAGTCGGCGTCGAGGTGGTTGGTGGGCTCATCGAGCAAGAGTGAATCAGCGTCGGAGAAGAGGATGCGGGCGAGCTCGACGCGGCGGCGCTGACCACCGGAGAGCGTGTGCAGCGGCTGTCCGAGGACCCGGTCCGGCAGCCCGAGGTTGGCGGCGATGCGGGCGGCCTCGGCCTCTGCGGCGTACCCGCCCGCAGCAATCAATTCGGCCTCCGCCCGCGCATAAGAGGCCATCGCCTTGTCGTGGGTCTCCGCGTCGGCCATCTGGGCCGAATAGGTCTCCATCCGGCGCAGAATGCCATCCAATCCACGGGCGGACAGGATGCGGTCGCGAGCGAGCTGGTCGAGGTCGCCGGTCTTGGGATCCTGCGGGAGATAGCCGATCTTGCCTGTACGCGTGACCTGGCCGCCGGCCGGCTGTCCCTCCCCCGCCAGGATGCGGGTCATGGTGGTCTTCCCGGCACCGTTGCGTCCGACGAGGCCGACCTTGTCGCCCGGGGACACCTGGAATGACACCGGGGACAGCAACAGCCGCGCTCCCGCGCGCACTTCCAACTCACGGACGCTCAACACTCGCCCCATGATCGTTGACCGGCACCTCGGGACCCAAATCGCGGTCCGCTCCGGCTGGCACTGTTGCGAAGGCAGCGACCCTGCTCGCCAGCGCATGCAGATGATCCGCGATCTCGGGTGGATCGATGACCGCCAGGTCGGCGTTGAGGTCAAGTGCGGCCCACACGAGGTGCCGAGTGAGCTCAGCGAGATCATCAGCGCCGGCGACCACCCGCGTGCGGTCCGGACCATCAGCGGTGCAGTCACCGTACTGCGTCGGAATCCGGCGCCGAGTCACGTCGAGTGGCGCGCCGATGCTGACCGTCGCAGTGTGCGTCCAGCTGCCCCGGGGGAAGCTGCGCCGAACGTGTTCGACGGGGTCGGGAGTCGGTCGCGGCGAGAACCGGAACGTCGTCACATGCAGTGCATCGATGCGGTCGAGCCGGAAGGTGCGCCAGTCCTGACGCTCGAGATCGAAGCAGAACAGATACCACAATCGCCCCGTGGTCACGAGGCGATAGGGCTCGACCTTTCGGGTGGTCGCTGTCCCGTCGCGGGCTCGATAATCGAAGTGGACCCGGACCGTTTCCTTGGTCGCGTGGGCGAGCCTGGTGAGCAAGCCGACATCGGCGCGCGGACCACCGGTTGCCGGCAGCGCGGCTGTCGCATCGTCGATGGCATGCACTTCCGTGCTCAGCCGGGCGGGCAGGACCTGGTCGAGTTTGGTGAGGGCGCGCAGGGCGTGTTCCTCAATCCCGGCGACGCCACCGCTCGCGCCCTGCCGGAGACAGAGCGCGACCGCGACGGCCTCTTCGTCATCCAGCACCAGTGGGGGAAGGCGACGACCGCGACCCAGTCGATAGCCGCCATCGCTGCCCTGCTCACCGTGCACGGGATAGCCGAGCTCTCGCAGCCTCTCGACGTCACGCCGAACTGTCCGGGTCGTGACCCCCAGTCGCGATGCCAGATCTGGACCGGACCACGTGGGTTTCGATTCGAGCAGGCTCAGCAACTTGAGCGCTCTGCGAGTGGTATCTGCCATGAATCAAGGATGACAGGCGCTGCGGACAGAAACTGTCCTCATTGGTCGCAAAGGGGACTGAATCTGTCCTATTGAGACCGCAGTCTTAAGTCAGCCGAACGGAACGCGGCCAGAGCCGATGAGGAGACCTCCATGCAGACCCCAGCACTCTCCACCGCCCTCGACCAACTTGAGTGGCATTGGGACAACCAACTCAGGCCGCGCTTGGCGGGGCTCACCGATGACGAATATTTCTGGGAGCCCGTGCTTGGAACGTTCGGCCGAAGGGCACCGGCGCGACGCCGATGGCGGCCGGTGTCGGCAACTTCGAGATTGACTGGGAGATGCCTGAGCCCACACCAACCCCAATGACCACGATCGCGTGGCGCCTCGGACACGTGATCGTCGGTGTCCTGGCCATGCGCAATGCCGGTCATTTCGGTCGAGCCGAGACCGACTATTTCCAGTGGGAGTACGCCGGCACCGCCGCTGAAGCGCTCGCTCAGCTGGATGCGGAATACGCCCTGTGGATCACCGGCATCCGGGGGCTCGGCGAGGAGGGTCTCGACGCTCCCTGTGGTGAGGCCGAGGGCGAGTGGGCGGACCACCCGATGATCGTCCTTGTCCTGCACATCACCCGCGAGATCATCCACCACGGTGCGGAGATCGCGCTGCTCAGGGATTTGTACGCCGCCCAGCGACCCTGACCCCCAACCCACTATCCCCCAAGGAGAAACCATGCACGCCACCCTGTTGTTGACCGAGTCCAACACGTTCACGCTCTATATCGATGACATGCTCCAAGGCCTACGCAACTCCACACACGGACTCACCGACGATCAGGCAAGATCACTGCCGACACGCTCCCGACTGTCCATCGCGGGGCTCATCAAGCACACCACGTGGGTGATGCGCGGGACGGTGCTCGAGAAAGGCGCAGCGGAGAATGCGGGGTCTTCGACCGAGGGCATCGGCAACTTCTTCGAGAGCTTCACACCGACAACGACGGAGTCCCTGGCGGACCTGTTGGCGGGATTCGACGCGGCGCGGGCCGACTATCTGGACTTCATTTCCGGGCTGGATCCCGCGGGTGAGTACACCGTCGGGCCACGGCCCTGGGACAACCGACCCGATCCGGAGCAGGCGAACTATCGCGTGCTGCTCGCGCATCACATCGATGAGTTCGCCAGGCACGCCGGGCATGCGGACATCATCCGGGAGGAGATTGATGGCGCGCAGGCGATGCCGCTGAAGTTCGCCGTCGAGGGACGCGCCGGCAACGAATACGTTCAGCCTTGGACACCCAATGCACCTGCCAGCGCGGAGGGCGAATCCGTCCCGACAGTCTGACCGGAGTCGGGTGCGCACCGACGACCGGGGTCGGGTGTGCACTCCGGATGACCGCGGGTCGGTGCCCCAGCCGGAGGAGGGGTCGGTGTCCGAGCCAGGATCGGTGTACACGCCGGACTGACCGCGATCAGCCCCCGGCCAATCACCCCGCGTGGCGCCGCCAGGATCGAGCCAGCACGAGGCCAACACCGCCAAGTGCTGTGCCGGCACTGGCGAGCCACGTGGGCAAGGCCTTGGGAATGCCGAGATGCACGGTCAGCCCCAAGATCCGGGATAGGCCGAGCGGCAGGAGCGCCAGTTCGTCGTTGAGCTTCGTGAGGCTCCGTTCCAGACCGGCCATGCCGAACGCGGCACCGAGGGCCGCCAGCGGAACACCGAGCCCGATCGCGACGGTGCCGACCCCTTGGCGAGTGCGGATCCCGTAGCCCGACGATAGCCCCGAGACGATCGCGGCCAACCACCACGCGAGCAGGCCCATGGCGAGCGTGAGATAGGCGCTCCTGGCGTTCTCGTCGGTCCAGAACCGCAGCCAGTACGCCGCGGGTCCCCGCCACGCGAGCACCGCCAGGAACGGCACCGCGCCCAGCAACCAGGAACCGCCGAGACAGTTCCACAGCCACTGGCCGTCAGCGCCGGGACGCAACCAAGCGAGGGCCCCGCGCACAGTCCCCGCGAACAGACCCAGGAAGCCGAGGGAGAGCACGAGATACCACGGTGCCCGGCCAGCACTGAACACCACCTGGCTGCCGATGGCCACTGCGGCGGGCACGGCCAATCCCAGCCAATCGATCGAGCCACCATCACCTGACCGCAGCCGACCGGCCGACCAGCCACCGGCACCCCGAGGAACCCTGCCGCCCCCCGGCCCGGCCCACGGCGTGAACGCACCCCGTCGCAACCCGGGCACAGCGACCAGACCCAGCAAAGCCAACAGCAGCAGTGCCCCCGCGGCGAGCCGGAACGTGGTCACCCGCTCGGCGTACGCCATCCCGGCCTCGGCGGCGAAGAAGTTGAACGGCGGCAGATCGAGGTTGCCGGTCCAGCGGCGCTCATGCTCGGCGACGGCGGCCTGCCACAACGGCAACGCCGTCCGCCACTCCAGCTCCGCCTCGGCGGAGCCGGTGTCCAGCCACTCGTAGTACCGCAACACCAACACCCGGTACGCCTGCAGAGTGCGCAGCAGGTCGACCTCGAAGTCAATCGATGCAACCAGCCGGTCATAGTCCGCAGGATCCGCGAAAGCGTCCCGTGACACGGGCTCCAACAGGGCCCGCATCCTTTCGGCTGTCTCGACCGCCCGCTCCCCCTGCGCGATCGCCTCGTCCACCCGGCCGCGGGCGGCGACATACACCGCCGACAGTGCCGCCGAGTCCCCGGACACGATGTCCCACTTGAAGATCCACATCATCGGCGGCGGCTCCAGGCCGAGCGCGAACACCTGCTGCTCGGCGTACGGGCCGATATAGAGCCCGTCCAGCACCGCGGCCCGCGACTGCCCCAGCACTCCCCCGACGGCAGCCACCACGGCCGGGTCGTGGGCATAGGTCCGCCGGATCCAGTCCCCGTTGACAGCCTCGAGATCGACGTTCGGATCCCACGCCAAGCGCGCGGCGGCGTACACGTTGTGGTCATAGAGCTTCCAGTTGCCGGCCGCGAGATACAGCGACATCGGGCCCGCCCGCCATGGGCCGCCATCCTGGGTCCACAACCACAGCCCGTCGATGTGAGCGTTGTCGCGCCGGAACGTCTGCAGGGCCGTCTGGTGCAGCGGCCCGACATCGTTCGGGAACGCACTGAACGCCTCGAACTCCCGCCGTCCCTGCATCTCCACCAACCGCCGCTGCGGTCCGGTGCTGAGCGTAGGGTTCAGCGGCAGCCACGAGTCGAAGTCGCCCATCACGAACTTGGTCGAGACGACCAGGTTGTCCGGCTTTGCACGTTCGCGGCCGGCGTCCCCGCCAGGCACGTAGTCCCCCAGCAGCCGCTCATAGGTGTCCGGGTTCGTGTGCATGTCGCCGACGTCCCCGACGCCGACCGACCAGGTGCGGAAATAGACCGTCGCGTCGTGCTCGGCGGCGACGTCGGTGACGACATCGAGCATGCGGCGCACACCCTCGGCATCGGTGACCTCGAGCGCTGAGTAGTAGTCCCAGCCGCGGTGGTTATAGATCGACCCACCCTCGCCGATCCGGATCATGAACCCGTCGACCCAGTCGAAGTCGGTGAAGAACTCGTCGAACCCTGCGCGATAGACCTCCCACAATCGGGGGTCGGCGGCGTCCATGCCGGTCTCCCGTTGCAGGTACGCCTCCAGCGGCCCGGTCAACGCGAGCATGTCCGACTTGAACACAACCTTCAGGCCCATGTCGTGGGCGTACTTCCACATCCCTCCGACCTCGCGTTTCATCACCTCGTGGCGGGCGCGATAGGGGCTGTCAGCGGGATAGATCTCATGGCCATCACCGAGGCGGTCGAAGTTCACGTACTCCAGGAAGCCATTGATGATGACGCCGTTGTACCCGTACGCCGCCACATGGTCGACATAGTCCCGCCACTCACCTGTCACCCGATCCAACGCGGCCGCATCCACATAGGGCGCGTCCGGCAGCACCACGTCTTCCAGCGCTCCCGAGGAGTGTTGGTAGTCGTCCTGCGCGCGATAGGCGTCCGGGTTGGGGCGTACGCCGACCGCGCCCGTGTCGACGAACCGGTCCGCCAACGCCGGGGTCACCGCGCCGTCGGTGGCGAGGTCGGCCCAGTCGTGTCCGGCGGCGAGCCGGTCCGCGATGCGGAAGAGGCCATTGGTCGCGCCAAGCGCGGTTGCCCCGCGCACGGTCAGATGGGCGTCCGCAACCTCAATCGTGAACGACTCGTCGGTCCTGGCGTCGTGGGTCCCAGCTCCATCATTGGATGGCTCATCAAGGCCATCACCCGGCGGCGCCACCACGATGATGTCGACCGGCGGCAGGGCCTCATCGACGCGCTCAGTCACGGCCTCGCGGATGAGTCGTTCAGCAAGCGCAAGACGAGGTTGGTGGGCGGTCCCAGGCTGTACGCGGAGTTCGCCGAGCGGTGCCAGCGCGCCGACGGTCCGGGAATCGGCGGCCACCGGCTTTTCCTCGGGCACGACCTTGTCCTCGAAGCGGATCGCCAGGGCCGAACTGAGCTGCCCGGAGATGAGTTTGCCAACGACAAGACCGACAGCCAGGGCCACCACGGTGCCCAGCGCAGAACGACGCATGCGCTCGATTCTGTCCGGCGCGGGTATCGCGCAGGTGAACAGACCGACGCGGAATCGCTGCGGGCGAGGCCCTACTCGCTCGCAGACACCTCAATCTGCACGGAGCGCCGACGGTCCCAGCCCGTTTCGGCCCTCACCAGCTGCGCGAACGCGACCCGCCACCGCCGCCGCCACCGCGTGAGGAACGGCGGAACCCCGAACGGCTGCCCGACCCGCGCGAACGGGAGGAGCCCGACGAACTGCGCGGCTGGCGAGCCTTGGCACGCTGCTCCTTGTCCAGGCGGTCGCGGGTGCTGGTGATGTGACGTTCGGCCCGATCGAGGCCAGCGAGGCCGACCACCAGACGTTCGTTGGGGATCTTGATCAGCCCGGCAGCGGCCCAGCCCTGACAGACGCGCGTCCACCGCTCGGTGAGCCCGAACAGCACGGCCCACGGCAGGTACCGGGCGTAGATGTCGGCATCCGCCTCGAAGGTGAGGCGATCGGCTTCTGCGGTCTCGATGTATTGCCGGAACCCCAGCGCCTGCTGCACCACCGCGGTGCCCTGACCGGTCAGCGCGATGGCGCGGTTGCGGCGGTGCCAACTGCTCAGGGTCAACCCCAGGCCGAGGCCGAAGAAGATAGCCAGCAACGCTGTGACAGCGGGCCACGACTGGTCGAGGGTCAGCAGCCGGAAGACGACAAACGGGAAGGTCATCACCAGCAGCACGATGCCCAGGACGCGACGTCCGCTTCCAACATGGGCAGCGGGTTTGACCGTGTGCACCCACGGGCCGGGTTGCAGGACGGACTCCGATGTCGAACGGGCGGCTGCCACGAGTCGTTGCACCGTGGGCTCGTCCAGGACTCCGCCGCCCGGAACGCCCTCGGTCTGCGGCAGCACGGCCGCGATCTGCTGTGTTGGATCGCCCTCGGGGATCGGACCGTGCAGGGTGACCGACAGCGGGTCGAAGCGGATCGTGGCCCGGCCCTCGGCCGCCCAGCGGGTGAGCACGGCGGCCAGGTGCGGGGCAGCGAAGTCTCGGTCCACAAGGGCGCCGGTGCTGGCCAGATCGAGTTGGGGTGGGTTGAAGCGGACCGGAACGAGTGGCTGCGCGCTGCGAGGAGCCGGGGCCTCGGGCGTGCCGGGACGTGCAAGCACCCCGGGCGGCAGCCCGACAAAGGCGCGGTCCTGCGGTGACTTGCGCCTCAGTCGCACGGCAAGACCGCCCAGCGCCGGCACCAGGAAGAGCAGAACAGACAGCCCGAAGCCCCGGAATTGCTCGGCGCTGAAGCGGGCGACCGTCGCATTCTGCATCCCCGTGAGGGCAGCCCCGTCAAAGGTGATGCTGAGGGTGGTCTTGGCGGTCACGGGCGCGTGGGAGGTGTGCAGGGTGACCCGTCGGCCCTGGGTGGTGATCTCCCAGCCCGGGCACACGTCGGGGCCGGTGGTCCCACAGGACACCGAGGCGACCGCACCCGGCAGGTCCACCGTCACGGTCTGGGACGCCCACGCTGGCAGATTCTCACCGAGAACCGGCCACTCCAGGGTGGCCTTGTCGCCGTCGCCGACCACCGCACCTGCGACGTCATAAGCCACGGTGGCGGGCACGATCTCCTCGTGCGTGGACGCGGCACGGTGCAGCTCAGCGGTCAACTGCCTGCTGTCGCCCCGGCGGGCCGGTGGAGCACCGGTGATCGCCACGTCCAGGCTCGCACCCGTGGCGCGGCCGCGTGGGTTGCTGATGGTGGACAGGGTGTCCTGGGTGAAGGTGTGGGGTCGACGCCCGGGCAGCACGAACGTGCGCGAGTCGTCGGCGACGGTGGCAGGCAGGCGCCACTGCAGGCGATGCTCGACCGACAGGCGGCCGGTCGGGTCAACGATGAACGTCGAGTCGACACCCTCAATGGACGGCCCGGCAGAGCGATGCCGCAGGGTCGGCTCGGCACCCGACACCGATCCGGGGACCAGCGCCCCCACCACGCTGAGCGGTTCGCCCTCAGGCACGTCGCGTGCGCTCAGGGTCGCGACCCCGTCGGTGACCGACGCCGTGCATTCGTCCTCGCCAACCAGGCAGCGGCTGCGCGGGACCCCACCTGGCGTGGTGATCGTGGCGGTGAACTCCTTGATGGCTGGATAGTCGGTGCTCGTGACGTCCCAGAAGAGCTCGGGTTGACCGTCGAATGTACGCAGGGCGCCCGCGACGGTGTAGCTCAGCACATAGGTATGGTCGCGTCGATCGAGGGTGACGTCGGGATCACCCACGCGAATGCGCAGCAGCTCGGTGTCGCCGTCGTTTGCGGCCGCGGTGGTGAAGGAGGCGGGCGCTCCGGTTGGGCTGGACACGCTCAGGTCGCTGATCGCATAGTGCGCCATCTGGGACGGGGCGTCATCCCATACCTCAGCGGTGACAAGGTCGACCTCGATGCCGCGGCGCCCAGTCTCGGGGAAGGTCCAGTCGATCTGCTGGCGCACGTGCAGCAGCCCGTCGGCGGTGATCCGATAGTCGGTGGCGAGCCGACGCACCACATCCTCGGCGGCGTGCGCGGGGAGGGGCGCCCAAGTGGTCAGGCCTAACGTGACGAGGATGACAGCGAGCAACACTCGCCAGCGTGGGGATTTCACGCTCCTACGCTGCCAGTGCCCGGGATCACGTCGGTGGACGGCGGGTGGGCCGGTCACCGGTTGGCCGGCAGCGGCGCCCCCACCGGAAGGGGTGTCGGGCCGTATTCCAGGTCTTCGGGGATGAGCTGTTCCACCCAGGTAGTTCGGGCTGGGTGACAGGGGTGAAGGGCACGAATCGTCCTGGGGGTAGCGGTTTGCGTCCGCCCACTGTAGGGCGCTCGCCCCCTCCGCCCGTCACTGGCGGAGCCGGATCCTTACGGCCCCGCGCGGCTGATTGGTTCCGTCCAGTGCTCGCTGAAGCTTCGAACGGGCAGTGGACTCGGCTCAGCCGAGCAACAGACGTACGCCCAAGGCCAGCATCACCACGGCGATCCCGGCGTCGAGCAAACGCCAGGCCAACGGTTTCGCGAACACTCCGGCGAGCAGCCGGGCGCCATAGCCGAGCGCGGTGAACCAGCCGACACTCGCTGTTCCCGCGCCAGCCGCGAACCACCAGCGATGCTCGGGATGCGCCGTTGCAACTGAGCCCAACAAGATGACGGTGTCCAAATAGACGTGCGGGTTCAGCCAGGTGAGTGCCGCGGCCGTGCCGAGGGCAACCGCGAGGCTGGTGCCCCCTCCCCCGGTATCGGCATCCAGGTGCCCACCGCGCCAGGCGCGTCGGATGGCGAGCACGGCGTACCCGATCAGGAACGCCGCCCCACCGAAGCGCGCGACGAGCATCGCCAACGGCACCTGCTGCACCAAGGCACCCATCCCCGCCACGCCGGCGCAGATCAGCACGAGGTCGGAGAGCGCGCACAACGCGACGACCGGCCCGACGTGTTCCCGGCGCAATCCCTGTCGCAGGACGAACGCGTTCTGGGCGCCGATCGCGACGATGAGGGAGAGGCCGAAGCCGAGCCCGGACAGGCTCGCCAAGAGCGCGGAGGTGGTCACCGGGGCGACGCTAGGGGCACCGCCCGCAGCAGTCCAACTCGTGGCTCAGCGAGCCAGTGCCGCCTCAACCGCGAGCGCGATGCCGGCGATGCGGGCATCCGTGCCCTGGGTCCCGGCGATCATCAGGCCGACCGGCAGCTCACCGGGCGCCTGGCACGGCACCGAGATCGCGCACCCGTCGAGCCAGTTGACGAAGAACGGGTTGCGCAGCGCGAGTCGGTTGGCATGGAAGTACGCCTCATCCGACGCATCCACGTCGGCGATGGGCGGCGCCACCATCGGCACGGTGGGGCTGAGGACCGCATCGAAGTCGTGCAGTGCCCGCTCGGTCCCGGTGATCCAACTCGCCCGGCGGTCCTGGATCGCCAGATAGTCGGCCACGCTGATGCCGTCGCCGAGGGCCATTCGCTGGGAAACCCGGGGGTCGACGTCCGGTCCGCCAGCCCGCACGAGCTCACCGTGGGCGGCCCAGCATTCGATCGGCGACAATCCGCTGGGCTGGTTCAGTTCGGCGATCTGACCGAGCTGCGTCAGCGGCACTTCCTCGATGGTCGCGCCGGCGTCCGCGAGCGTACGCAGCGCCTGCTCGTACGCCGCCGCAACCGCTGGCTCCAGATCGTCGAGAACCATGGTTTGGGGTGCGGCGAGCCGCAGACCCGACAGGGGCCGCTCCGCGACCTCCAGCGGCGCACCGGCCAACACGGCATCGAGCGCCAGGCAGTCGGCGACGGAGTTCGCGATCGGTCCGACCGAATCAAGGGAGCGGGAGAGCTCGACCCCACCGGCCAACGACACCCGGCGCTGCGTCGGCTTGAAGCCGACCAGCCCGCAGAACGCTGCGGGAATCCGCACCGAACCCGCGGTGTCCGAGCCGACCGCCGCGACGGCCAACCCCAGACCGACGGAGACCGCAGCCCCCGACGACGAGCCGCCGGGAACCCGATCAACGTTCGGGTCGGCCGGGTTGCGCGGCGTGCCGTAGTGAGGGTTGAGACCGATCCCGCCGAGCGCGTACTCGACCATGTTCGTGCGCCCGGTGATCGCCACACCGGCCTGGCGCAGGCGGGCCACGACATCTGCGTCCGCCTCGGCAGCAGGCTCTCCCTTGCGGACGATGGACCCGGACAGGGTGGTCTCCCCTGCCACATCGAAGAGGTCCTTGATCGTGACCGGGAGACCGGCGAGCGGACGATCGGGCTGTCGTCCAGCCGCATCCGCGGCACGGGCGGCGGCCAGGGCATCCTCGGCATAGGTCGCCGTGAACACGTGTGCTGCAGCAGGATCCGACTGCCCCCGCTCCAGCACCTCGGCGACTATCGCCTCATGGGTCTCGCCACCAGCAACACGTTCCCGAACACCATTGATCGTCAGCATGCGGCTCACCATACGCCAGCCGTCAGTGCCCATAACCAGAACAGTCCGGGCGTGACGGCCGCAACCGAACACGCCCGGACTGGCCGGGATCAGACAGGTCGATCAGACGTTGAACCCGAGCGCGCGGAGCTGCTCCTTGCCGTCGTCGGTGATCTTCTCCGGCGTCCACGGCGGCATCCAGACCCAGTTGATCGTGGTGCGGGTGGACAGTCCATCGAGGGCCGTCTCGGTCTGGGCCTCGATCACGTCGGTCAGCGGGCAGGCCGCGGAGGTCAGCGTCATGTCCACGGTGACGGCGGAGTCGTCGTCGACGTGGACGCCATAGACGAGGCCGAGGTCGACGATGTTGATCCCGAGTTCGGGGTCGACGACGTCCTTCAGCGCCTCCAGGAGCTGCTCATGATCGGCGGAGTCCGCTGCGGGGGTGCCGAGCTCTTCTCCATCAGCGGGCAGGCTGTCGGCAACGAGGTCCGACGGTCGCGACGGAACCTGCTCGGGCGCACCCTTCGGTGCATCGCTGGCCGCGCCGGCGCCGGGGATGTTCGGGGCATCGGTTTCAGTGAAATCCATGGTGGCTCTCCGTTTCGGGGTGGTCAGTTGTCTTGGGCGCTCGACTGCAGCGCCGCATCGCGGAACGCCTCCCAGCCGAGCAGTGCGCACTTGATGCGGGCGGGGAAACGGGCGACACCGACGAACGCGATCGCGTCCTCGAACAGGTCCTCGTCCGCTTCATAGTTGCCGCGGCTGTCCATCATCACCTTGAACTCCTCGTGGAGTGCGAAGGCCTCCTCGAGCTTCTTGCCGATCACCAGATCGGTCATGATCGAGGTCGATGCCTGGGAGATGGAGCAGCCCTCCCCCGCATAGGACACGTCCGCGACGGTGTCACCGTCCAGCTCGACCCGCAGCGTCAGCTCGTCGCCGCAGCTCGGGTTGACGTGGTGCACCTCGGCACCGAACGGCTCGCGGAGACCACTGTGATGCTTCGCCCGATAGTGGTCGAGGATGATCTCCTGATAGAGCTCTTCAACGTTCATGTTCAGCGCCCCTTGAAGAACGAGATCGTGTGCCCGAGACCGTCGATGAGGGCGTCGATGTCGGCACGGTTGGTGTACAGATAAAAGCTCGCCCGCGTCGAGGACTGGATGCCCAGCCGCTCGTGCAACGGCCGCGCACAGTGGTGCCCGCCACGGACCGCGATGAGCCGCGAATCCATGAGCTGCGACACGTCGTGCGGGTGGATGTCCGCGAGCTTGAAGGAGATCGCACCGCCGCGGTCCACAGGCTCGGTCGGCCCGAGGATCGTGAGTCCCGGCAGGGTCTTCAGCCCTTCCAACGCGTACGCCGTGATCTCCCGTTCGTGCCGCGCCAGCGACCCCATCCCGATCCGGGCCAGATAGTCCACCGCAGCCCCCAAGCCGGCAGCCTGCGCGATCGGCGGCGTACCCGCCTCGAAACGATGCGGCGGCGGCGCATAGGTCGACCCGGTCATCCGGACGACCTCGATCATCTCGCCGCCACCTAGGAAAGGCGGCATCTCGGCGAGCAGATCATAGCGACCCCAGAGCACGCCGATGCCAGTCGGGCCGGCCATCTTGTGACCGGTGAACGCCA
>JAUNUL010000415.1 GCA_030538175.1 Propionibacteriaceae bacterium
CGGGGCGGGCGCCGGAGCCGTGGCGGTGGGGGCGGAGGTGGCCACCGGGGTCTGCACCAGGATGTTGTCGTAATTGAGCGTCAATGCAGAGCTGGCGATGCCGATGAAGTCGTCGAGACCGACCAGACCGGGGGCGGTCAGGCGGGACGCATGCTTGTCGGTCGCCTTCAGCTGCCAATCGGGAGGTGTGGTGCCGGCTTGCCAGGCCCGGGCCAGCACGGTGACCGGGGACGTCCCGGTGACTTCGACCTCGAGGTTGAGTGTGTGCCCGCTGGCGACGCGATACGGCAGGTTGACGCCGTGCACCCAGTAGGACTTGTTGTCGACCACGCGGCTGACCGACAGGATCACCTCGCCGGACGGGTTGGTGCGGTATGTGATCGCATACCAAGAGCCATTGCCGGTGTCGCGCACGCGCCAGGTGTGGAACAGGTCAGTGCCGGTGGGGGCGGTGATGGTGACCGACGATGCGGCGCGGACGTCGTCCAGTGTCGGGGGCAACATGGCGATGAAGCGGCGTCCTTCGGTGAGATTGCCGAGATTGCCGGTGCCATTGGCGACGCTCGCGGGCACCACCGACGACTTGATCATCGTGTACTTGCCGCCGGTGGGCAGATCGCCCCAACCCGACGTCACTGAGCGGGAGAAGGTATCGGCGACGACCTGGTTCCAGGTCTGCGCTTGCGCGGGTCGGATGCCGACCAGCGTCAGGGTTAGCAGGAGGGCAAGGATGCCGACCACGAGGTGGTGGGCAGTGCGCACGCGAGTGCGCCCTTGTAGGGGGGTATTCAAGGGGGGATTTCCTATCGGGAGGCGAGCCGAGCTGGATTCAGTTGGTATGTGGCTCGGCAGGTTTCCAGCCGGGGGACTGGATGCGAAACCGTGCGTTGGATAAGGAAATGTTAACAATTTCTCAGGTTCGGTGCAATGGGGTTGCCAGACGTGGGCAGTGACTGCTGGGGGATGCCGATAGGCTGTGCGCCATGATCGACCCGAAGCTGTTGCGCAACGATCCCGACCGTCTGCGGCGCTCCCAGCAGGCGCGCGGCGAGTCCGTCGAGTTGGTGGACCAGGCCCTGGTGGCCGACGAGGCCCGTCGATCGGCGATCGGTGCCTTCGAGAGCGCACGTGCGGAGCAGAAGTCGCTCGGTGCGCTGGTGGCGCGCGCCAAGGGCGACGAGAAGGCCGAGTTGCTGGCCCGCACCAAGGAACTTTCCGCTCAGGTGAAGACGCTGTCGGCTGCGGTCGATGAAGCCGAGGCCGCCTTCGACCAAGTGATGAAGAGCTTCGGAAATATCGTCATCGACGGGGTGCCGTTCGGTGGCGAGGACGATCTGTTCGTCATCGATACCATCGGGACGCCGCGCGACTTCGCCGCCGAGGGCATCACGGTGCGCGACCACCTGGAGATCGGCGAGATCATCGGCGCCATCGACATGGAGCGTGGCGCCAAGGTTTCCGGCTCGCGCTTCTATTTCCTGACCGGCCCCGGTGCCCTGCTGGAGTTCGCTCTCATGCAGCACGCTTTGCACAAGGCGCTGTCGTGGGGTTTCGAGCCGGTGATCCCGCCCGCCCTGGTCAAGCCCAGCGCGATGGACGGCACCGGCTTCCTCGGCCAGGCAGCTGAGGATGTCTATCACCTGGAACGCGACGACCTCTATCTGGTCGGCACTGCGGAGGTGCCGTTGGCCGCCTACCACGCCGACGAGATCCTGGACGCCGGCTCGCTGCCGCTGCGCTACGCCGGATTCAGCCCGGCCTTCCGTCGTGAGGCCGGCAGCTACGGCAAGGACACCCGCGGCATCTTCCGCGTCCACTGGTTCGACAAGTTCGAGATGTTCGTCCACTGCCGCCCGGAGGACGCCGAGGCCGAGCACGAGCGCCTGCTGGGCTACGAGAAGGAGTTCCTCACCTCGTTGGGCATCCCCTTCCAGGTGTTGGACGTCGCGTCCGGCGACTTGGGGCTGAGTGCTGCCCGCAAGTACGACTGCTACGGCTGGGTGCCTTCGCAGGATCGCTACCGCGAGATCACCTCGACGTCGAACTGCACCGAGTTCCAGGCCCGCCGGTTGGGCATCCGGTTCCGCGACGAGCATGGACCGCGTCCGGTGGCGACCCTGAACGGGACGCTGTGCGCGATGACCCGCTCGATCCTGATGATCCTGGAGAACTACCAGAACGCCGACGGCTCGGTCACCGTGCCCGAGGTGCTGCGGCCGTACCTGGGTGGACGAGAGGTCTTCGAGCCGCGCAACCAGCCCCGCTGACCAAAGAGATCGGGCCCGGACCATCGTGATGATGATCCGGGCCCGATCCTTGCGCCAATAGGCCTGCTGGCGGCTCAGTTCCTGCCGTTGTTGTTGCGGAAGGTGTAGTTCCAGGTCGACGCTGCACCGTCGGCCAGCACGTATCCGGGCTGGGCGACCGCGGACACGGTGACCGACTCGGCCTTGCTGACCTGGTGGGCGCCGGCCTCGACGGCCTGCCCGTTGATCAGATAGCTGACACCCTGGGTGGTCGGAATCAC
>JAUNUL010000416.1 GCA_030538175.1 Propionibacteriaceae bacterium
TGAGAAGGTCGTAGTACTCGATCGCGGTACCGATGAAACTGGCCGCGGCGACTTTCCTCATTTTCCCCGGAGGGACAGCAGCAACGCCGGGCACTGCCTTTGAGGTGGGAGTGGACATGTGTGAGGTTCCGTTCGTTGATGACGGGTCGGTCGGGGATCAGTGGTAGTAGCGGTACACGGGTTCAGCGACGCACACGGGTCGCGGTGCAGCGGAGCATTCGACGATGGCATTGAGCACGACGGCGACCCCGCCCACGATCTCCTCAACTGCGGACACCTCGGCGGTCAGGCGGACCTTCGAGCCGATCGGCACCGGGGCTGGGAAGCGGACCCTGTTCAGCCCGTAGTTCACCGCCATAGATGCATCCGAGACGACGAGCACTTGCTCGAACATGGCGCTGAGCAGTGACAGAGTGAGGTCCCCATGGGCGATCGGCCCGCCGAATGGGCTCTCCGCGCGCGCCCGCTCGACGTCCACGTGGATCCATTGATGATCCTGCGTGGCGTTGGCAAATCCTTTGACCCGTTCCTGGGTGATCTCGAACCAGTCGCTGGCTTCGAGGCGACTCCCGTTGAGTTCGTGGAGACGGTTTACTTCGATGGTGGTGGGCATGGTTCTCTTCTCCTCCGATTCGACAGCTCGACTAGGTGATGGTTACGCCGCCGTCGACGGGAATCGTCTGGCCGGTGACGTAGCCCGCGGCGTCCGAAGCGAGCCACACGAGGGTCGCGGCGAGTTCGGCGGGATCGCCGGTCCGCCCGAGGACCATCCGTGAAGCCATCTCGTCGAGATAGCCGTCGCGATACTGGTCGGTCATCTCGGAGCGGAAGAAGCCGGGGGCGATCGCGTTCACACGTATGCCCTTACGTGCGCCCCACTGCTGGGCGAGATCACGGGTCAGGCCAACGAGGCCGGCTTTACTAGCGCTGTAAGCGGCCTGCGGCAGTCCGGCAGTGGTGAGTCCGAGAATGCTGGAGATGTTGATGATCGAGCTTCCGGGTTGCATCACCCGGCCGCACGCCTGAGCGGTCCAGTATGAACCGCTCAGGTTGATGTCGATGACATTCCGGAACTGATCCGGTGTCTCGCGAGTAGCCGGGTGGGCGGTAGCGATGCCGGCATTGTTGACGAGCACGTCAACCCTGCCGAACTCTGCCATCGCGGCATCGACCAGGGCATTGCACTGGTCCGGGTCGGCGATATCGGTGGGGACAGCGAGCGCGCGCCGTCCGTGCTCGCGGACCAGCGAGGCGGCGTCGCCCAGTCGATCGGCGCGCCTGGCAGCCAGGACAACGTCGGCACCCGCGTCGGCGAGCGTGCCGGCGAAGTCGACACCGAGCCCCGAGGACGCTCCGGTCACGATGGCGACGCGGCCGTCGAGCCGGAATTTCTCGATCACACTCATGGTCAGTTTCTCCTTGTTGTCAGAACCAGTTCGGGTTCATGTCGAGGGTGGTGCGATCGAGGGCAGACAGAAGGTCCAGCTGTGGAGTGACCTTGGGCAGTTCGTACGTGTAGAAGTACCGGGCAGCCTGGCGCTTGCCGTCGTAGAAGTCGCCGTCCCTGGCTTCTGCGGCGATCACCTGCTCGAGCCATATCCAGGCGATAACCGTGTGTCCTACGGCCTCGAGGTACACCGAGGAGTTCGCCAGCGTGGTCTCCACGTCGCCCGCCGACCACAGTGTTGCGGTGACCTGGACGATCCGAGTCCACACCCGTTCGAGCTCCGTCGCATACCGGTCGGTGTCGCCGCCGAGGGTCCTCCCCTTGGTGATGGTCGCCGCGATGGTCTGGCCCAGCAGGTCCAGCCCAGCACCGTCATCCCTCGTGACCTTGCGTCCCAGGAGGTCCAGTCCCTGGATGCCGTGGGTGCCCTCGTGAATCGGATTGAGCCGGTTGTCGCGGTAGTACTGTTCGACGTCGTACTCGCGGGAATAGCCGTAGCCACCGTGGACCTGGATCGCGAGGCTATTGGCCTCGAGGCACCACTGTGCCGGCCAGCTCTTGGCGATCGGGGTAAGGATGTCCAGCAGCAGGGTGGCGCGTGCGGACTCAGCGGGGTCGCCGACAGAGTCCCGCTGGTCGACCAGGCGGGAACAGTAGAGGCCGAGGGCGAGCGCACCCTCCGCATAAGACTTCTGCGCCATCAGCATTCGACGAACGTCCGCGTGCTCGATGATCGGCGTCGGCGCCGAGTCCGGAGCTGCGCTGCCGGCCGGGCGCCCCTGGGTCCGTTCCTTGGCGTACTTGAGCGATGTCCGATATCCGACGTAGCCGAGCGCGGTCGCGAGAAATCCGACGCCGATCCGGGCTTCGTTCATCATGTGGAACATGTACGACAGCCCCTGGTGTTCCTCACCGACCAGATAGCCGACCGCTCCGGTTTGCCCTGCGGGACTGTGTGATCCATCCCCGAAAGCGAGCAGGGTATTGGTGGTGCCGCGGTTTCCCATCTTGTGGTTGAGCCCGACCAGGGTCACATCGTTGCGTTCCCCGACCGCACCGCCAGTACTGGGCAGAAA
>JAUNUL010000417.1:0-1955 GCA_030538175.1 Propionibacteriaceae bacterium
CGACTGGGATTGCCCGGACGTCGGGGCGCCGCTGGCGCCAGGCGAGCAACGCGTCTGTACCGCCAAGTTCGACATCGTCCGGCCGATCTTCGAAAGTGGCTCGGTCTACAACCTGGCCACCGCGTATGCCTATTCGGCCTTCGGAGCGCCGCTGGCCACCAGCGCCTACAACCTGCTGACCTTTGAGCCGCAGGCCGGGCTGGCGCTCACCAAGACCGCCGATCGCTCGTCGGTGCGCGGCGTCGACGACCCGATCACCTACACCCTCACGGTGCAGAACACCGGTGGCGAGACCATCAATGCCGTGCGTGTGATCGACCCGATGCTGACCGAGGTCAGTTGTGATGTCGCCAGCGGCCGGCTGGCGCCCGGGGCGACCATGATCTGCACCGGCGTCGGGTACGCCGATCAGTACCAGGTGGACGCTGGAGTGGTGCCCAATACCGCCATGGCGGTGGGGGAGCGGGCCTCGGGCAACGTGTTCGATCCCAGCGACGACATCATCGCCTCGGCGTCGACTGAGCTGTCGGCGGAAGCGGCGCCGGCTGCCGAGCTCAGGGTGACTGCCAGTCCGGGCGAGGTACGTCGCGGCGAGGTGGTGCGGTTCACCCTCGAGTTGACCAATACCGGCAACCTCACACTGCAGGAGTTCGACTGGACGTTCTCGCGGCCGGTGAGTTCGGTGGTTTGCGACACCGACCTGCCGCGGCTGCCGGGCCAGGGCCTGGTTTGCTGGGTCGACTATGTCGCCACCGCTGCTGATGAAGCCGCCGGCAGCGCCCTGCTTGAGGTGAGCCTGACGAGCCAGACCGCGCGGCCAGGCGTCGAGTTCGGCCCCATGAGCGCCCTGGGCATCGTCCCAGTGGTCGCGCCAGACATCGACGACAGCGGCGACGACCATGGGACGCCAGCGCCCGCCGACCCGAGCGACCCGCCGCGGCCCGCTGAGCCCCAGCAGGTGGGCCACCAGGACAGGCCCGGTAAGCTGCCGCGGACCGGTGGTCTTGGAGTGCGTCTTGCCTCATGTCAATAGGTCCGGGAACGATTCGTGCTTGCCTCAGGTAAGAGGTCCGCGTAGCTCAAGCAGCGGGGCGGGTGCCTTGGGTGCGGGCTGAGGCGAGGTCGATGAGTTGCTGCTGGATCTGGTTGATCTGGCGAGTGATGCGTGCCGGGTTCAGCTTCGCATTCTCTTTCTCAAGTCGGGCACGGGTCTTCGTGTCGAGGACGCCGGCGTCACGGAGCCGCTGGTATGGGGTGCGGGGCTGGTCGTAGACGCGTTTCTTCCGGCCGGCGTTGGTGTGGGCCCAGTCGATGGCTTTCACGCAGGGCAGGAGGTGGTTCTTCCGGGCCATCACGAGGTCCCAGAGCTCGTTCAGCAAAGTCATCTCGGCTTCGGTCTCGTAGCGGTAGCGGAACGCGTGTTTGCGGACCCAGTCGCCGTTGCGTTGCTCGACGTGCGCGTTGTCGTTGTGTTGGTAGGGTCGGCCTCTGGTGACGGGGATGTCCTTCTTGTCCGCCCAGGCGATCACACCCCAGTTCATGAACTCCGATCCGTTATCGAAATCGACTCCGGCAACCGGAACCGGTGCGTGCCTGACCATCCATTCCAGCCCGGCGTGGACGTGCACGTGGGCGTTGTTACGGATCGTGCGCAGCATCGTCCACCCGCTCACCGGGTCAGTGCCGGTCAGGGTGCGCAGGAACTCGCCTTTCAATGTGTGGCCGCAGTGCGCGACGGTGTCCAGCTCCAAGAACCCTGGTGTGGCGAGCGGAGTGTCCATGCTGGTGCGCGTCGGGATCGAGGAGCGCAGGATATGCGAGGGTTTCGTGCCCGACAGCGCGACCGGATAGTTCGCGTCCTTGTGGGGTTTCAGATACCGGTCGATCGTCGCCGCGGACATCGCTCGCAGCTCGTCTAGCACGTTCGGGGTGACTCTGGGCTGTACTTTGCCGAG
>JAUNUL010000417.1:1965-2515 GCA_030538175.1 Propionibacteriaceae bacterium
GAACCGCACGAGGCGTTCGAGGATGTCGTCCATAACCGCAGCGAGGTACTTCCCCGAGGGCTGCCCGGACAGCCGCCAGGCCTCCTGCAGCACCACGAGCGCGTCGTAGGAGTACTTCCGCGGCCGCGGTTTGCGCTGCTGATCCCGGACCGCACCCTTCCGAGCGTTCGCTGTTCGTATCGCGCGGCGGGCGTAGTCGCGATGCCAACCCGTGGTCTCGACCAGCGCGTCGAGCATACGGCCCTTCTCAGCCCGGCCTGCTCTGGCGTACTCACGGGCGTACTTCTTCGTGATCTCTCGACGCGCGGACATCGACAACTCCCTGCTCATCCTCCCAGGGAACTACGCGGACCTTTTCATGTGAGGCACGCGCTGTCGTTCCCGGACCTTTTAGATGAGTCAAGTCGGAGTGTTGCCAGGTGGCAGTGGCGAGGAGGACTGAATGCGGCGAATGTTGATGGTGGCCAGCGCGATAGTTGGTGGTCGTGGATTGGTGGCCTGCTCCGGTCTCGGCGGTACCGATCAGAGCCCGTCCCCGGTGCCGGCGCCC
>JAUNUL010000418.1 GCA_030538175.1 Propionibacteriaceae bacterium
CCCCCGACGACCTGGCCTAGGTTGGGAACCATGCATCCCGACACCCACGGCCAGGTCGTCGCAATTTTCGGTGGCCGCAGCGAGATCGGCTCGGCCATCGCGACCCGGCTCGCCGCGGGGAACACGGTGGTCCTCCTCGCGCGGGCCGGCTCGCTCGCCGCGGAGGAAGCCGCGTGTCTGGCGGCCGGGGCCGTCCGGGTCATCGCGCTGGAGTTCGACGCCGACGACATCGATGCCCACGAGGCGACGCTGGACCGGGTCGAGGCGGCGGCCGGTCCCATCGACATCGCCATCCTGGCTTTCGGGATCCTGGGCGACCAAGAGGTGGCCGAGCGGGATCATCGCGCTGCCGCAGCGATCCTGCACACGGACTTCCTGGCCCAGGCCAGCCTGTTGACCGCGCTGGCAGAGCGGATGCGCACCCGGTCCAACGGGACGCTGGTCGCCTTCTCCTCGGTGGCCGGCATCCGCGTGCGCCGGGCCAACTATGTCTATGGCTCGGCCAAGGCCGGGCTGGATGGGTTCGCGTCGGGTCTGGCCGATGCGTTGCACGGTTCGGGCGTACGCCTGATCATCGCCCGCCCAGGTTTCGTGATCGGCCGCATGACGCAGGGCATGGAGCCGGCGCCGTTCTCCTCCACTCCCGACCAGGTCGCCGATGCTGTCGTCCGCGAGATCCGCACCGGCCGACGGGTGGAGTTGTGGATCCCCTGGCAGCTGCGGGTCATGTTCTCGGTGGCCCCGTTCATTCCTCGGTCGATCTGGCGACGGATGCCCCGCTGACTTCCGGGCCCGGCAACCAGCCCGCGAACCTGTCGGGGCTGTCTGCTTCACTTCACACATGAGGCCTGTGAACCTGACATTCCTCGGCGCGGTCGGCACCGTGACCGGGTCGAAATACCTGCTGACGATCGGTGAGCGCCGGGTGCTGGTGGACGCCGGCATGTTTCAGGGCGAAAAGCAGTGGCGTGAGCTGAACTGGGCCGAGTTCCCGGTCGATCCGGCCACGGTCACCGACGTCCTGCTCACCCACGCCCACACGGATCATGCGAGCTATCTCCCGGCGCTGGTTCGCCAGGGATTCAGCGGCCCCATCTGGGCGACCGAGGCCACCCGCCGGCTGGCCGAGATCGTGTTGCGAGATGCCGGCCGACTCCAGGAGGCCCAGGCTTCGGAAGCGAACGCGGGCGGTTGGTCGAAGCACTCCCCGGCCCTGCCGCTCTATACGACCGCCGACGTCGAGAACACCCTCCCGCTGTTCCGGCGGGTGGAGTGGGACACCGAGTTGGATCTGGGTGAAGGGCTGAGCGCAACCTGGACGCGGTCGGGGCACATCCTCGGCTCGGCGAGCATCCACGTGCGGGTCGACGAGGCGGATGTGCTGTTCTCCGGCGATGTGGGCCGCCACGACCACCCGATCCTCAAACCCCGGGCCATCCCGGAGGGGGCCCGATTCGTCCTCATCGAGTCGACCTATGGTGACCGTGAGCATCCCGAGCCCGATGGCCCCACCCACGAAGACATGGCCGCGGCCATCCGCCGGACCATCGGCAACGGTGGCGAGGTCATCATCCCGGCGTTTGCGATCGACCGGACCGAGACGGTGTTGCGGACGCTGACCGAGATGGTCCGGGACAACCGCATCCCCGACGTGCCGGTCATCGTCGACGGCCCGATGGCCCTCGCGGCGCTGGATGTCTATCGGGATGAATCACTCGGTGAGCTGCGCGACGACATCGATGTCGACGACTTCACCGGGCTTCCCCAACTCCGTGAGGTGCGCTCGGGACGGGAGTCGAAGACGCTGAACAAGCGCAGCGGCCCACGGATCATCGTGTCCTCGTCCGGGATGGCCGAGGGTGGACGCGTGCTGCATCACTTGGCCCGAGCCCTGCCCGACCCAAAGAGCACCGTCATCCTCACCGGATTCCAGGCCGAGGGCACCCGGGGTCGTGATCTCGAGGAGGGGGCCAAGCAGGTCAAGATCAACGGACGCTATGTGAAGGTCCGGGCGCGGATCGTCCGCGATCGCGAGTTCTCCGTGCATGGTGACTGTTCGGACCTGCTCGACTGGTTGCGGGAGCTGGACGAAGAGCCCGAGACCGTGTTCGTCACCCATGGCGAACCCACCGTCGCCGCATCCTTCGCCCAACGCATCACCGACGAATTCGGCTGGACCGCCGTGGTCCCGCGTTATGGCGAGATCGTCACGCTCAATCCGCCGGCCGACGACGCCGACGATGCCGCTGGGCTGGCTGACGACGCCGACCTGCCAGCGGACGGCGTGGCCGGGGAAGGCGCGTCCTGACGGACCCCGCTCACCCCGTTTCGCCCAGGGTCTGCCGGCGGTCTTGATAGCCTTTCGGACGCAGCCGGCAGGTCCGCTCCCCCGATCACTCGATCGCGCCGCCGCCTGCGTGAGGAGTGAACACACCATGGACCTCGGGGTCGATTTCGGCACCACCCGCACCATCACAGCCGTCTCTGAT
>JAUNUL010000419.1:0-931 GCA_030538175.1 Propionibacteriaceae bacterium
TGGGTGATCCGACGCGAGCGCAAGCGTGCGAATACCCGCCGTGCACTCGCCGCCACTGGTTCTCATCCGGAGACCAATGATGAAAGCTAGTGCTCGTACCCGGGTCTCTTTCGCCAGCGTTGGTCTGGCAGGTGCCCTCATGCTCGGTGCGGTGCCGCTTGCCGACGCCATCGTCATCACCGGCAACACCAACGGCGTGAGCTTTACGACGATCGATGTCAACCGCACGGCCACCCTCATCCTGCACAAGAAGGCCCCGAACCCGTACAACACCACCCCGGTAGCGGATCTCCCCGCCGGCACCATCGCGGGGGTGACCTTCTCGGTCAAGCGCGTTGCCGGAGTGGACCTGGGAAGCCAGGAAGGATGGGACTGGGTCCGTTACGCAGAGGTCGATGATGTCTACGACGGCCCCTTCGATCGCGAATACACCGCACGAACCGATTACGAGGGATTCGCACGCGTTGATGGCGTGCCCGTGGGTGTGTACCTGGTGGCAGAGGAAGGGATCGACAACCCGTCGCACCTCTACCGGAAGTCAGCACCGTTCCTCATAACCGTGCCCAGCGGCTCCGCCGATGGCACGTTGTGGGACTACGAGATTCTCGTGAACACCAAGGACGCCCCCGATGCCCCGCCGACCACGCCCCCCGATGAGTCGACCCCGTCTGAAACCCCACCCGGGAAGCCACCACCAGGAACCCCGGGGACGCCAGACACACCGGGGTCACCTGAGACAAACACCACTGATGAGCCTGCTCCAGGATCGCCTGACGAGCCCGGCCAGCCCGGGCGTGGCATCACCAGCCTTCCCATCACCGGCGCCGGTGTGCTCCAGGTGCTGGCAGTCGGCGGTGCCCTCATTCTGGCCGGCATCTACCTGATGCGCCGTCGTCGGCAAGCTTGATCCTGCTTCGCCGCGACAGCCCCG
>JAUNUL010000419.1:941-2478 GCA_030538175.1 Propionibacteriaceae bacterium
GGACGCTACGCCCGCTGGCACCAGACCGCGTTCGAGTATGCATGGACGGTTCAAACCGCCGGTGGTGGGCGGACCGAGTAAGTTTCGCCGCGACAGCCCCGCCCGACCGTGAGATAATCCCCCTATGCGTGGCCACCTCCTGGTATCGATCTCCAGTATCTTCTCCGAGACCAGGGGAGCAGTGGCGGAGATGGTCGACGCCCTGGACACCGAGGGGATTCCGGTGTCGTTGCTGGTCGCACCGCACATTGACGGCAACTGGCACCTGGCCAAGGACGCCACGACCCGGGACTGGCTGCTGGCCCAGCAGGCAGGTGGCCGGGCGATGATCCTCAACGGATTCGATCAGGCGGCGCAGGGTCGGCGGGCGGAGTTTGCCACGCTCGGTGCCCACGAGGCGCGGCTGCGGCTGGCCGGGTCGACGAGGCAGATGACCCGGATCGGGATCACCCCGGACATTTTCGCCCCGCCGCGGTGGCGGTTGTCGCCGGGCACGCTCGAGGCGTTGCCGGAGTACGGGTTCGTGCTGGCGGCGTCGACACGCGGGCTGCATGACCTGGAGCACGGCACCTTCCACCAGTGCCGCAACCTGTCGGTGGGTGAGGGTTTCGGTGCCGCGAAGTGGTGGCGGCGCAACATCATCCGGGCCGCTGAACGTGGTGCGTCGAAAGGCAACACGATCCGACTGTCCATCTCGGGGCGCAACCTGGGGGAGAAGAAGGTGGCGCAGGACTTCCTCCGCGCGGCGTTGGTGGCCGCCGACCACGGCGCGGTCCTGGGCGACTACCGCGACGTCATCGCCGACTGATCGGGACTACCCTGGGCGGCATGACGAATCTGCTGACCATCCCCGTCGACCTCAACAACGGCACCGAGACCACTCTGGGGGAGATCGCCCCCGACGCCCTCATTCTCCTGGTCAACACCGCCTCCGAGTGTGGGCTGACCCCGCAGTATGAGGGGCTGCAGAAACTCCAGGACACCTACGGTGACCGCGGCCTGGCCGTCATCGGCGCGCCCTGCAATCAGTTCAACGAGCAGGAGCCGGGCTCGGACCAGGACATCGCGGACTTCACCAAGCAGGAGTTCGGGGTCACCTTCCCGCTGCTGCACAAGCTCGAGGTCAACGGCGAGCACGCCCACCCGCTGTACAAGGAACTGACCCGGGTGGAGGACACGGACGGGACGGCGGGGGAGGTGGAGTGGAACTTCGAGAAGTTCCTCATCGCCCCCACCGGTGAGGTCATCGCCCGCATCCGCCCGAAGGTGGAGCCGGAGGCGTCCGAGGTCGTCGAACTCATCGAGCTCAACCTGCCGAAGTAGTACACAGGACGAAGAAACCGCCCGGCACCACTGGTGCCGGGCGGTTTTCTCTGTGTCCGGGAGTACCTAGGAGGACAGGCCGAAGGACGAGCCGGAGGAGACACCCTCGGACGGCTCGGGCTCATCCGGGGTCGGCTCACCGGTGGTGCGCAGCGTGAACCCGACCTTGACCGGATCGTGGTCGGAGGATCGGAAGTAGTCGTCGGTGTAGAAG
>JAUNUL010000420.1 GCA_030538175.1 Propionibacteriaceae bacterium
CCATGCCGGCCATGACGACGAACACATGCTCTTCCTGCTTGCCGCCGGGCCGCGACCAGCGCGCGATGCCCAGATCAACCGGCCGGCGGTGCCGTTGAAGGCGGCATCGATGGATTCCTCGAGGTTGTCGAGGGTCAGCTCGAGGTTGCGGGCCAGCAGGTTGCCGGTGCCCTGGGGGCACAGCGCCATAGGTACGCCCGATCCCCGCAGCCCCTCGGCCACCGACCGGATCGTGCCATCACCGCCGACGGCGATCACCACATCGCAGCCCGCATCGACCGCCTCCTTGGCCATCCCCGTGCCGGGATCGTCCTCGGCGGTTTCCAGCCAGAGCGACTCCGACCAGCCCGCTGCGCTGGCGGCCGGATCGATGACCTGCGCGAGGTCGTCACGCTCCACCTTGGTGGGATTGAAAATCACAGCGGCACGGTTCATGGGATCACTATCGATCAGGTGAGTGGTGATTGTCGACATTGGGTTGGTCGGTCGGTGTGCACGGGCCGATCAGGGCTTCGATCGCTCGGGTGGCTTCGGCGACGTCGAAGGTGCGGGATCGCAGAGCCAGAACGTGGAAGATCAGCCCGTCGAGATAGTCGGTGATCGACCGCGCTCGACTGGCCGGGTCGCTGGCGCCGAGTGCCTGCAGGAGCTGGGTTGCCATCGCGACGAACTCCTCGTGCTGTGCGCTGAGGTCGATCGCCGGGTCGAGCGCGAGCTGTTGGCGGGCGCGGGTGATCGTGTCCATCGGCGGTCGGGTCAGCGCGGCGGACCGTTGGGCGAGTTGGGCTGCGAGCGCGGCGGGGGAGGACAGGTCGGGCGGCGCGTCAGCAGCCTCGAGGGCGGCAAGGTCCAGCTCCACGAGCCGCGCAACCAGCCCATCGACGAGCGCCTGTTTGGTGCGGAACACGTTGGAGGTGCTGCCGGTCGACAGTCCCGCAGCGCTGTCCACCGCCCGGTGAGTCACTCCCCGCAAGCCGCGCTCGGCCAGCACCCCGAGCCCGGCGTCGGCGATGAGTCGTCGGCGATCGGACATGTTTCGAATCTAGCCCGGTGCCGGGATGCCCGTTGGCTGCCGCGTGGATCTGGCCCGCGGCTCAGCGGTCGCTGGGCCGCCTGGGGCTCGGGGACTGGCTCGCTCGCGAAGGGGTTGGCGTCGACAGCGGTGCGATCATCGGTCCAGATGCTCGCGGCCCATCATTCGCATGCGCAACGTCGGCCTCGCGTTGATGGCGCGTCCCATGCTTCTGCGGGCGCTGGATTCGGTCGTGCCGGCGACAGTCGAAGGCCTGACGCAACGCATCGAGGACCCCCGTGGGCTGCCAGGTGATCTCGTCGTGGGCGCGGACGGCGCGCGCAGTCGCGTGCGTGCGGCGATCTGGGGTGACGCGGCCCGATCGGCCGGGACCTGGGCCGTCCGAGGCGTACTGTCGCGGCCGGCCGAGTCGCCTGACATGGCGGCATACTGGGCTGGCCGGGTGCTCTTCGGCATGTCCTGGGTCTTGTTGGTTGACCGGCAGAATCTGCCGCGCAAAGCGATCTCCGGTGGCGCGACAAGGGGTTTTGCTACGGGCCTCGCAGATGACCGCAGATTATGCCGGTGGTCGGATACCCGTGGGCATGAAGCGCGATCCCGGTGATGCTGCGGTCGGGGCCGGACTCGGGGTGCTCTGTTCCTGGAGCAGCTCGCCCACGAATCGGCATAATCTGCGGTCATCTGAGCCGCGCCACGCATAAGCCCTTGTCGGGGAGCGCGGTTGCCGATTCCGATGCAGATTTTGCGCATCAGCGACGGATAGGCTGACGGGGTGCCGACCACAGACATCACCCCCCAGTTCGACCAGATCCTCGGCCTGCCCCTGATCCATGTGGGCAAGGTCCGCGAGCTCTATGCGTTGCCCGACCGGATGTTGATGGTGGCGACGGACAACATCTCTGCCTATGACTGGGTGCTCGACAGCCGGATCCCCGACAAGGGCGCGATCCTCAACCAGCTTTCGCTGTGGTGGTTCGACCAGTTGCGTGATCTGGTCGATAACCACATCGTCTCCACCGACGTCCCGGCAGCTGTGGCCGGGCGTGCGGTGATCGTCGAGAAGCTCGACATGATTCCGGTCGAATGCGTGGCCCGGGGCTATCTGACGGGGTCGGGGTGGAAGGAATACCAGCAGACCCGCTCGGTCTGCGGGATCGCCCTGCCGGAGGGGCTGTCCGATGGCTCCCGTCTGCCGGAGCCGATCTTCACGCCAGCGACGAAGGCGGCCATCGGCGACCATGACGAGAACGTCGACTTCGAGCATGTCGTGGGTCTCGTCGGCCAGGAGACGGCCGAGGCCATCCGCGATCTGACCCTGTCGGTGTACGCCGCAGCCGAGCGCATCGCCCGTGAGCGCGGCATCATCCTGGCCGACACCAAGTTCGAGTTCGGCCTGCGCGCCGACGGCACGATCGTGCTCGCCGACGAGGT
>JAUNUL010000421.1 GCA_030538175.1 Propionibacteriaceae bacterium
GTGTCGCCAAATACACTCTGAAAGTTCGCGTGGGCTACTGATGGGCCAGCTGGCGGTCTGCAGAAGCCTGCTGGGCACCCGAGCTCTGTCGATCAGCGGGCCACTGGCGTCCGGCCCGAACACCGTTGAGAATGATGACCACCTCGGCCACCTCGTGAACCAGCACCACCGCGGCCAGGCCCAAGACGCCGAGCACCGCCAGCGGGATCAGCACCGCGATGATCGCCAACGAAAGCCCGACATTCTGCAGCATGATGGCGCGCGTCCGGCGAGCGAAGTCGAGCGCCTGCGGCAGGTGGCGCAGATCGTTGCCCATCATCGCCACATCGGACGCCTCAATCGCCACGTCGGTGCCGACCGCTCCCATCGCGATACCCACGTCGGCGGCCGCCAGGGCCGGGGCGTCGTTGACGCCGTCACCGACCATGACCGCTCCCCCGTGGCTGCGCAACTCCTGGACAATCCGCGACTTGTCTTCCGGACGCAGGCCCGCGTGCACATCGGTGATGCCGGCACGTCCGGCCAGTGCACGTCCCGTAGCCTCGGCGTCCCCGGTGAGCATGGCGACGCGGTAGCCGCGCCGGATGAGTTCGCGTACCACCTCGGCGGCTTCGGGACGCAACTCATCTCGGACCGCGATCATGCCGAGTAGCTGGCCGTCGGACTCAACCAGGACAGCGGTGGCGCCGTCGGCCTGAGCTGCTTCGACGGCGCCGGCCAGTTCACCCGGCTCGATCCAGCCCGGACGCCCCAGGCGCGCCGGGCGTCCGTCGACCTCACCGATCAGGCCGTTGCCGGTCACTGCCTGGACGTTGGCCGCGTCGGAAAGCGCCTGCAGCTCGGCCAGGATCGCGGCGGCCAGCGGATGCTCGCTGCGTGCCTCAAGTGCACCGGCCACGTCGAGCACCTGCTCGCGTGTCGCCCCGGACACCGAAACGACCCCAACGACACGGGGCTGGTTACGGGTCAGGGTGCCGGTCTTGTCGAAGGCAACGGTCTTGACCGCACCAAGCGATTCGAGCGCCGCGCCACCCTTGACCAACAGACCGTGTTTGGATGCCGACCCGATCGCTGCAATCACCGTCACCGGGATCGAGATCGCCAGCGCACACGGAGACGCAGCGACCAGCACGACCAGTGCTCGCTCGATCCAGACCAGCGGTTCGCCCAACAGCGAACCGACAATCGCGATCAGCGCAGCCACCACCAGAATCGCGGGGACCAGGCGGCCCGCAATCCGGTCGGCCAGTCGTTGATGCGAACCCTTGCGCGACTGTTCGGCCTCGACGATGCGCACGATGCGGGCCAGCGAGTTGTCCTCAACAGTGCGGGTGACCTCGACCTCCAGAGGGCCATTACCGTTGATCGCGCCCGCGAAGACGTCATGGCCGGGAGCCGCCTCGACAGGCAGCGATTCCCCGGTCAATACCGAGTTGTCGAGAGTGCTGATACCGGCGCGGATCAGCCCGTCGGTGGCGATCTTCTCGCCGGGCCGGACGACCAAAATGTCACCAGGACGCAACTCGCCCGGGTCGACACCGACCTGGGCGCCGTCGCGCAGGACGGTGGCCTGTTTGGGCGCCAGGTCGAGCAGCGCCCGCAGGCCGCGACGCGTCCGGGTGAGTGCGTACTCTTCGAGGCCCTCACTGACGGAGTAGAGGAACGCCAGCATGGCCGCCTCTTCGACCGCGCCGAGCAGGACCGCACCGACCGCGGCGATCGTCATCAGGGTTCCGACGCCGATCTTGCGGTTGGCGAGCCGGCGCAGCGTCCCGGGCACGAAGGTGGACGCGCCAACGACCAAGGCCGCCCAGAAGGCGATGAGCGCGGCGATGGGCAGGTGGGCGAGTCCTTCCAGGGCGAAGGCGATGATCAGCAGGACGCCGGCCACCGCAGCACGGCGTAGCTCGGAGATATCGCGCAGCCTGACTTGGGGTTGTTGTTGGGCGTCAGCCACCTCGAGCGGTTCGACGTCGTCATCGTGGTCGCAGCCACATCCGTCGGCCATCGCTCCTCCTCGCGTAGTGATTCCGCGACAGCCACCATAGGCGGGCGGCCGTGACCGGGCCAGCACCGCGGCCTTGACGCACGTCAAGGCGCGTCGGTTGAACGGCCCGTAGGTTCTGTCGTGTTGCACGAACAACCCGGAAGGAATCCACACGTGTCCAGTGAAGCCCTAGCCAAAGCCCTTGAACTCGCCCCCATCATCGAGCGCGTCCACGGAGAGCACCACCCTGAGTTGACCCGCGTTCGAGAAATCACCGAGCAGTTGGCGCAGGCCGACGCCGACACCGGTTCGCTGTTCGAGGAGCTGCGCAGCGTCACGTCCAACTACGCCATCCCCGATGACGTCTGCGAGACCTTCGAGGCAACCTACCAGGCGCTTCAGCAGTTGGATCAGGAAGCCTCCGCCTGACGACTGGGCGGCGAGGAC
>JAUNUL010000011.1:0-14317 GCA_030538175.1 Propionibacteriaceae bacterium
CGAAACCCCAGTTGCCTCCGGGCAGCTGGGGTTTCGTGCTGTCCGGACCCTCGCGTTGGTCGTTGTGGTCCCCGAAACCCGACAAACGACGAGGGGCCAGCCAAATAGTTGCGTCCGACCCGGCATTTTGTCGGGTTTCGGGAGGCCGCGCGTCCGAATCTGCACGGACAACCGGGCCGCTTGGATAATCCCGATGGCCAGCCTGTGGGTGCATCACGTGCGCCTTGGCAGGAAGGGCCAGGTCACGGATTAGGTGCGGCGTACCATCCGGAACATCGGCCGCCCCAGCCACGGCCCACCCGCTGGACCCGCGGCCCCATCGGGGGAGAAACCGTTGCGCACATAGAAGCGCTCCGCACGAGGATTGTTGGCGATGATCCAGAGGTACGCCGAACGGTCCCCAACCGCAGCCTCGAACAGGGCCTGACCAACACCTGACCCCTGGGCCTGCGGACGCAGGTACAGCCGATCCAACATGTACGGCACATCCACCGGCGGCGGATCGAAGTTGGCCTCCCACCAGTTCTGGCCCGCCCCCGCGCATGCGATCCCGAGGATGCCACGGGGCCCCGCGGCCACGCTTGACCCACCCCCCGGGGTCGTCCGGGCGCCGGGGTTCCCCCCCCTTGGGGGCGCCGCGGCCCCCCAATGCCGCCGGAAGGGTTCCCTCCCCGCGGCCAGGTCGTCGTGCATGGTCGCGAGGTCCACCGCGAGCTCCGCGGCAGCGATTGCCGCCTCCGCCTGCCGCGGGTCGGCGTGCTCAGGGGGCATCAAGTGCGCGTACGTTGCGATCTGCGAGGTGACGTGGGCAGCGACGTACGCCTCAGCGTCCTCGGGTTGGGCGAGCCGGATGCGGTACGCCCAGTGGGTCACTCAGCCTCGAGCCTGTCGATCGCGGCCTCGAGGCGATCGAGCTTGCCGGTCAACTCACCGGTATGCCCGGGCCGGATGTCGGCCTTGAGGACCAGCGACACCCGGTTGCCGAACCGGCCGACGGCTTCGGTGGCGCGGCGGACCACGTCCATGCACTCATCCCAGTCACCCTCGATCGTGGTGAACATCGCATCCGTGCGCTTGGGCAGGCCGGACTCCCGGACCACCTGCACGGCCGCCGCGACGGCGTCATGGACGGATTCAGAGCCGCTCGGGGCGACGGAAAAGGCAACCAACATGAGGCCATCCTGTCAGCCAGGTCAAGCGAGCTGCGCCACTCAGCATCCGCGAAGGAGCACCCCGGCTCCGCAGGCGCTTCGTGCTCGCCACACGAGCACACCGGCGGCAGCTACCAAGCCAAGTCGGGCTCAGCCCACCTCAACGACGCGGTTACAGCGGTCGACCACCCACGGATCATGGGTGATCACCAGCACCGGCGACGTCCTCGCCAAGGGTCTGGGACTGCTCGGAATCACCGCGCCCGAGCGGATGTGACCGAACTCGCCCGACAGACCGGGAGGTCGAACCTCCGCTGTGTGCCGGGCGAGTTGGTGGCTCACTCCGCGTCGAGATCCTTTTCGACCAGCGCCGCAATCTCGGCGACAGCAGCCTCGTCGTCGGACGCCACGGTGACGCTGGCACCCTTCTCGGCGCCCAGGGTCATGATGAGCAGAGGGCTGGTGGCATCGACAGGGTCCTCCCCCTCGACGGCGAGGGTGATCTCCGCGTCGTACTTCTCGGCGGCTTCGGCGATGATCGCGGCCGGGCGGGCGTGGAGGCCGACCTCGGAACCGACGATGACGGTGGTGCTGGGCATGGTGTTACCTCTTCCTTGAGTGTGTTGCTGACTGTGGTCGGGAATGGGATCAGGCGGCGCGGGCCTTGAGCTGCTTCAACAGCAGCACCAGGGCGGCGGAGACGATCATGCCCGCCAGGACCGCGACGATGAAGCCCCAGATGGGGTCAATGGCGAAGAACACGAAGATGCCGCCGTGGGGGGCCTTGGACCCGACGCCGAGCGCCATGATCAGCGCTCCGGTCACGGCGCCTCCGGCCATCATCGAGGGAATGATCCGGAAGGGATCGGCGGCTGCGAACGGAATGGCGCCCTCTGAAATGAACGAGGCACCCAACAGCCAGGCGGCGCGCCCGTTTTCCTGCTCGATCGGCGTGAACAGCTTTGGCCGAACCGCGGTGGCCAGCGCGAGTGCGAGCGGGGGGACCATGCCGGCTGCCATGACGGCGGCCATGATCTCCATCGAGGGCTGGCTGCTGACTGCGAGCCCGGCCGTCGCGAAGGTGTAAGCCGACTTGTTGACCGGTCCGCCGAGGTCGAAGCACATCATGAGGCCGAGGACGACCCCCAGAAGGATGGCAGCGCCGCCGGACATCCCTTCCAGCCAGCCCGTCAGCCCCGTCATCAGGGCCGCCAGGGGTCGGCCGAGCAGGAGGAACATCAGACCGCCCGATATCAGCGTCGCGATCAGGGGAATGATGACGACCGGCATCAGCCCTCGCACCCAGCGCGGCACCTTGAAGCTGCCCAGCCACATGGCGACCAGACCGGCGATCAGGCCGCCCGCGATGCCGCCGATGAAGCCGGCGCCCACGACCACAGCCACGGCACCCGCGGTGAATCCCGGAGCGATGCCGGGCCTATCGGCAAGAGCGAACGCGATATAGCCCGCCAGCGCGGCGACCAGGAAGTTCATTGAGGTCGCACCCAGCGTGAACAGCACCGCGCCGAGATATTGCATCAGCCCGCCCTCGGGCAGGTTGGTCAGCGAATTCTCGATCACGACCTGATCGGCCACATCGGTGATCTGATAGCCGCCGAACAGGAAGCCCAGCGCGATCAACAAGCCGCCGGCTGCGACGAACGGAATCATGTAGCTGACGCCGGTCATCAGCGCCTGCTGGATCCGCTTGCCCCAGCCGAGCTGGCTGCCCCTGCCTGTTGCGACGTCGGCGTCCGCGGCCGGCGTGCCCGACACCCGTGGGGCGTTCGGGTTGTCCGACGCTGCGACGGCTTCCTTGAGCATGACCTCCGGCTCGTTGATCGCGCGCTTGACCCCGGACTCGATCACGGGTTTGCCGGCGAACCGCTCGCGGCCCTTCACCCCGACATCGGTGGCAAAGATGACGGCATCGGCCGACGCGATCTGTTCCGCGGTCAGCGAGTCGGTCGCCGTGGAGCCCTGGGGCTCTGTGATGACGTCGATGCCCAGCTCCTTGCCGGCGTTGACGAGATAGTCGGCCGCCATGAACGTGTGGGCAATCCCAGTGGGACAAGCGGTGATGGCAATGACAGTCCGCCGCTTATCCGAGCCTTCGGCCTGGCCTGCGATGCCTGGGGCGGCCGCCGCACCGGTTGCGGTGGAGACTCCGGCAGCGACCGGCTCAGCGGCTCGAGATGGAGTGGTGTCGGCAGCGGTTGTCGTCTCCCTGGCCGGGGTGGCTGCCGCGCCGGTGTCGGCCGGAGGCTCGACGACCCCCCGGACCAGGTCGGTGACCTCATCGGGAGACGACGCTGAGCGCAGCGCGGCGAGGAAGTCCTTCTTGATCAGCGCGCGGGCGAGTTTGGTCAACAGCTTCATATGGTCGGCTCCGCCAGACTCGGCGGCCGCGATGAGGAACACCAGGTCGGACGGGCCGTCCTTGGCGCCGAAGTCGATGGGCTCGACCAGGCGTGCGAATCCCAGGGAGGCCTGGTTGACCGCGGCTGAGCGGCAATGGGGAATGGCAAACCCACCGGGCATGCCCGTTGGCGACTTCCCCTCCCGGGTGAGCGCATCGGCTGCCAACCCGTCGGCGTCGGCCCGCCCGGTGGCGGCGACGATCCCGGCGAGGCCACGGATCACGTCCTCCTTGGTGGATCCGAGGTCGACGTCCACGGCGACGAGGCCCGGCTCGATGAGCGATGGATTGGTGGACATGAAATTCTCCTTTCGGGTGCGACGGTGCACCGGAGGGTCAGATGGCGACGACCTCGACGTCGCCCGGTGAAGCCTGATGGGGCGCCGGCACCGTAGTGCCGGGCAGAGATGCTGCGGCCGACCCGTAGGCGACGGCGTTGCGCAGGAGAGCGGGGCCGGTGTGGCCGGAGCATGCGGCGAGGACATAGCCGGCGAGGGATGAGTCGCCGGCACCCACCGTGGACAGGACGGTGACCGGGGGCGCGGCCGCCCGCCAGGCACCATCGGCCGTCACGAGCAGTGCGCCCGAACCGCCGAGGGTCACCAGCGCGGCACCGACTCCGCGGTCGACCAGTCCCCGGGCCGCCGCGACGATCGGTGCGAGATCGCCTGCGGCGGCAGCCACCTCCAGCTCGTGACCGTTGCCGCCGACCAGCTGGGCAAGCTCATCGGAGTTGGGCTTGATCAGGTCGGGAGCGGCCAAGTCGAGTGAGTCGGCCAACGCGCGCAGAGGTGCGTCGGAGGTGTCGACAGCTATGCGTACGCCCAGCGGGCGCAGAGCGCGAACCATCCGTGCGTACCAATCCACCGGGGCCCCCGGCGGCAGCGAACCGGACAGGGTGACCCAGCGGGCGTTGCGGGCCGAGCCGACCAGGATGTCGGTGAGCATTTCGACCTGCTGCTCGGAGACGGGCGCGCCCGGCGCGTTGAACTTGGTGGTTGTCCCGTCCTGCTCGGTCAGAGTGAGGTTGGTGCGCACCGGTGAATCCACGGCTACATTGCGATAGGGAAGCCCGATCGCCGTGAGTGCGGTGAGGAGCGGGTCGTGGGATGCGGCGGGAACCACCGCCAGCACGGGCTGCCCCGCCAGATGGACCGCGCGGGCGATATTGACACCCTTGCCGCCCGGTTCGGTGGTGATGTCGGTGAGGCGATGCACGCCACCGCGCTCGACGGTGCCCAGCACACGCGCTGTGCGATCCAGGCTGGGGTTGGGAGTGAACGTGACGATCATGCGACCACGACCTCGATTCCTTCCTCGGTGATCCGCTGGTGTTGGTTTTCGGTGATGCTGCTGTCGGTGATCAGGACGTCGACGGCGTTGAGCGCGGCGAAACTCACCGTGGTTTCGACGCCCAACTTGCGGGAGTCGGCGAGCACGACGACCCTCTCGGCGGCCCGCACCATCGCCTCCTTCATGGCCGCCTCGTCCAGGTCGGGGGTCGAGAAGCCGTGGGCGGCGGAGATGCCGTTGGTGCCGATGAAGGCGACGTCCACGCGGAGCCGGGCGAACTCTGCGGGTGAGCCGACGATCGCCTGGGTGATGCCCCGCAGCCGCCCGCCGACGACCCGCACGTCCGCATGTGGCCGATTGGCCGAGATCGACTGGGCCGCTGGGAGAGAATTGGTCACGACGACGAAGTCATTGCTCAGGATCCGAGCCAGACGGCCGGTGGTCGTGCCGGCGTCGACGATGATCGCAGCGCCCGGCTCGGGGAGTTGGGCCAGTGCGGCCACGGCGATCCGCTCCTTTTCGGCGCTGGCTACGGTGTCGCGGTCACTGATCGATCGATCGCCCAGATTGAGGCTCTCCGCCAGCACGGCCCCGCCGTGCACCCTCCGCAGGACGCCCTGACGGTCGAGGACCTCGAGGTCGCGACGGATGGTCTCGGGCGTGACATCGAAGCGATCAGCCGCAAGCGTGACAGTGATGCGTCCATCGACGCGGGCGAAGTCGATGAGTGCCGCCCGGCGCTCCTCTGCATACATGGCCACGATGCCTCCCTTGCGTCACTGCTGATCCAATGAATCATCCAAAACAAACGCAATCGGATGTTGAAATATGTCCGATCATATTTGAATGTGTTGTCTTTGGCAACCTTTTCGCGTACTCTTCTGGAAAGAGCCCAGGTCCCCAAGGAGGTAGGACCCATGTCAGGAACCACGATCATCGGCACCGGCGTAGTGCCCGGAGTGGCCCGCGGCCCCGCTCTCTGGACGTCGCCGCGCCCTCAACTCCCGGAGCATCAGCCGACCGTCGCCGAGGCAGAGCGAGCAGCGGAGGCCGACCGGTTCCGCGCCGCGGCCGCGACCGTTTCGGGCCGGCTTGCCGATCGTGCCTCCGCGGCCTCGGGTGCCGCTGCGAATGTGCTCGGCGCCACTGCGGCCCTCGCCAGGGACAAGGGCTGGATGAAGGCGGCGGAGAAACGAATTGCCGGCGGGATGCCCGCGGCGCACGCGGCGGTGGCAGCGACCGAACAGTTCGCCACTCTCTTCGAGAAGATGGGCGGCCTGATGGCCGAGCGCGTCACCGACCTCCGGGACATCAGGGACCGGGTGATCGCCGAACTGCTCGGTCAGCCCGAACCCGGCGTGCCCATGCCCGCCCAACCGTCGGTCCTGCTGGCCGATGACCTGGCTCCCGCCGACACAGCCGGGCTGGATCCCCTGCTCATCGTCGCGCTAGTCACCGAGCTCGGCGGGCCGACGTCACACACGGCCATCATCGCCCGGCAGTTGGGTATTCCCTGCATCGTGGCGGCCGAGGCCATCGGCGGCATCGCCGTTGGCACAGACCTGCTGGTCGACGGGGCCGCCGGCACGGTCCGGGTCGGTGTCGACCCGACCGAGGCGGATCGTCTCGTCACCGAGGACGCGGTCCGCCGCGAGGCCATCCGGGCCTGGCGAGGCCCGGCCCGCACCGCCGACGGGCACGACGTGCAATTGCTGGCGAACGTGCAGGACGGCGCAGGTGCCCGGGCGGCGGTGGAGAAATCCCAGGCCGAAGGGGTCGGGCTGTTCCGGACCGAGCTGTGCTTCCTCTCGGCCGATACCGAGCCGACCGTCGACCGCCAGCGGGAGATCTATGCCGAGGTGCTCACGGCGTACTCAGATCGAAAAGTCGTGATGCGGACGCTCGATGCCGGTTCCGACAAGCCGCTGAAGTTCGCCAACCTGGAACACGAGGAGAATCCGGCGATGGGCGTCCGCGGGATCCGACTGGCTACCGGCGACCCCGGCCTCCTGACCCGTCAGCTCGATGCCATCGCTGGTGCCGCCCGGCAAACAGGCAATCAGCCATGGGTCATGGCACCCATGGTCGCCACGGTCGACGAGGCGCGTGACTTCGCGGTGGCCTGCCGCGAGCGCAAACTGGTGCCGGGCATCATGGTTGAGGTCCCCGCCGTGGCCGTCCGGGCGCGGTTCTACCTGGAGCATGTCGACTTCCTGTCGATCGGCACGAACGACCTCGCGCAATACACGATGGCGGCGGACCGGATGTCGCCGAGGCTTGCTGCCTTAACCGATCCGTGGCAGCCGGGTGTGCTGCAGCTCGTGGCCGATACGGCCCGAGCCGGTGCCGAGGCCGGGAAGCCCGTGGGTGTCTGCGGCGAGGCTGCTGCGGACCCCCAGCTCGCCTGTGTGCTGATCGGGTTCGGGATCACCTCCCTGTCGATGGCCCACGGCGCAGTTGCCGGCGTTGGCGCCCAATTGGCTTCGGTCACTCTCGACCAATGTCACGAAGCCGCGGAGGCGGTGTTGGAGGCACCCGATGCCCAGACAGCTCGAAACGCAGCTCGGGTGGCTTTGAGTTCGGTGGCCTGAGAGACGCGGGCCTCCAGTGCGTACCGGATGCGGTACGCCCACCGGGTCACTCAGCCTCGATCCTGTCGATCGCGGCCTCCGGGCGATCAAGCTTGCCGGTCAACTCACCGGTGTTGGTGCTCAGCCCACCTCAACGACCCGGTCACAGCGCTCGACCACCCGCGGGTCGTGGGTGATCACCAGCACGGGGTCGCCCGCCGAAACTTCCCAGATGTCGGCCATCAGTGCATCGGCGGTCTCGGCGTCCAGGTGTTCGGTCGGCTCGTCGAGGATCCAGCACTGGTGTTCCCCGAGCAGGACCCGGGCCAGCGCCACCCGTCGGGCCTCGCCGCCGGACAGCATGGCGCCCTCCTCGCCGACGATCCGCTGCGGGTTCATCCGCAACCCGGCCCGCTGCAGCGCGTGCGCCAGTTGCTCCTCGGTCGCATCCTTGTTGCCGATCCGCACGTTCTCGGCGACCGAGGTGTTGAAAATGTGGGCGTCCTGCGCGAGATAGCCGACGGTCCCGTCGACCCGAACCTGACCGCTGATCGGCGGGATCAGCCCCATCAACGTGGCGGCGATCGTGGTCTTGCCGATCCCGGATGGCCCCACCAGGGCCACTCGCTCACCGGGCTGCACCTGCAGGTCCACCCCGGTCAGGACCGGGGCAGATCCCGGCCAGCCCACTGCCGCATCCCGCAGTTCCAGAAGGGGCTGCTCAGCGTGCTCGCCGGCCGCCCGGTCCCCGCGACCCAGCGGCGCGGAGTCGAGGACCTGGGTGACCCTCGCGAGCCCCGCGGTCGCCCGGGTATGTGTCTGTGCCGCCTGGGTCAGCGTCGACAGCACCTCGTGCAGCGCGAGCGGGACGAGGACGAGCGTGCCAAGCGCGACCCGGTTGAGGTCGCCGTTCGCCACGGCCGGTACGCCCACTGCGAGCGCGACCAGCACCGCGAACCCCGCAGCGAGCACCTGGACACCGGCGGCCAGGCCGCGGACGACCGATGCCCGTTCCTCAGCGGTCCGCAGGCGCTCATCGACGGCCAGGAGAGCCTCCACCCGAGCGGTGTCACCGTACGCCGCCAGGTCGTCGGCGGCCCGGTTGATCTCCCGGACCCGGTCGGCGAGCTCACCTCGGGCCGGCACCGTTGCTGCGTCAGCATTGCGGGAGGCCCGCTGCGCCAACCGCGGCACGATCACGCCGGCGATGATCGCCGACACGAACAGTGCAATCCCGGCGATGGGGGAGAGCACGGTCATCGCGATCGAGGCGACAAAGGTGATCAACCCGGCCGATGCGAATGGCAGCGCCACCCGCACGATCAGATCCTGGATGGCCTCGACGTCCTTCACCACCCGCACCAGCAGGTCACCGCGTCGCTGCCCGAGCAGTGTCGTCGCGGACAGCCGGGCGTACGTCTGGATCCGCAACAACGACTGCATCCGCAGGGCGAGTGTGTGGGAGGTGATCCGCTCGGCGTACCTGAACACGGCCCGGAAGAGGCCGCACGCGCGGACGATGACGATGATGACCATCAGATACAGCACCGGTGGGTGCTCCGCGGCCCGCGACAGCAGCCACGCCGATGCGCCCATCAGCGTGACCGCGGTGAGCGAGGTCAGAAACTGCAACCCCAGCGAGACCCCGAACAGCGTCCGCGAGCGTGGGACCTCGGGCATCAACTCCCGAGCCAGGGCGAACGGCGAGCGACCCCGTGTGACCGTGGGCGCCCCAGCGGAGTCAGCGGTGGGGATCGGGCTGCTGGCTGACTGATCTGGGCGGGTCGAAATCTCCTGGCTCATCAGTGGCCTCCCTCGTCCGGGCTCCTGGTGTGATCCGTCTCGGCCGAGGCAGCAGCCACGCCGGCCAGCGCCTCCTGTGGGATGCGGTCCGGCGGCCCTGACTCGTCGACGACGTCGACCGCAGGCTCGGGGGCCGGCAGCTCGATGACCCGATCGGCGGCGGCCAGCACGGCCGGTCGGTGGGTGACGACGAGGGCGCCTGTGCCGCTGCGGCGTACGCCGGCCAGGACCGCCGCCTCGGTATCGCCATCGAGCCCCGCGGTCGGTTCGTCGAGTACCAACAGCCTGGCCCCGGCATCGATCCGCAGCAGGGCCCGGGCCATGGCGATGCGCCGGATCTCACCGGCGGACAGGTTCTCGCCCGCATCGTCGACGTCGCGCTCGGGCGCCAAGCCGTCCGCCCCCGCTCGCTGCAGGGCATCGGCGACCGCGGCGTCGCTGGCGTCCGGGTTGCCGAGGCGGACGTTGTCGGCGATCGTGCCGCTGACCAGCCCGGGTTCCTGCGCGACGTACGCCAACTGTGCCCGCCACGAGGCGATGTCCAGTTCGAACAGCAACCGGTCGCCGACGTAGATGCTGCCCTCGCTGGGCGTCCAGAACCCCATGAGCAGCGCCAACGCGGTCGATTTGCCGCACCCCGAGGGGCCGGCCAGGGCGACCACCTCGCCGGGTTGCACGGTGAGGGAGAAGTCAGTCAGCGCGGCGACCTTGCCCTCGGGATAGGTGAATCCCACCCGGTCGAACCGGATCGGCACCTCCGCCACCGACGGCGCGGAAACGGTCCCGGGCTTGCCGCCGGCACCTTCGATGACTGCGAACGCATCATCCGCGGCCGCGATGCCGTCAACGGAGTCGTGATAGTGGACGCCGACCTGGCGCACGGGCAGGTAGACCTCGGGCACCAGGATCAGCACGAACAACCCCGTGACCAGGTCCATCCGGTTGTCGACGATCAGCAGGCCGACCGGGACCGCGACCAGCGCAACGGAATAGGTCGCGAGCAGCTCCAGGGCGAACCCGGACAGGAACGACACCCGCAGCGTCGACATCGTCTCCGAGCGGTGCTTCTGCTCGGTGATCTCCAGCCCGATGGTCTGGTTCTTCGCCCGCCCGAATGCCTGCAGGGTCGGCAGGCCGGTGACGAGGTCGCCGAAGTGATTGGCCAGCCGGCGCTGCGTACGCCAACTCTTCGCCATCTTCACCTTGGTCGCGAGCCCGATCAACACCATGAACACCGGGATCAACGGCAACGACACCGCCACGATCAAGGCGGAGGTGACGTGGGTGGTGAAGATCGCGACGCCAACGATCAGCGGGATCGTGAACGCGAGGGCGAGCTGGGGGAGATAGCGGGCGAAATAGCCGTCGAGCGCATCCAAGCCATGGGTCAGCAGGGCAATGAGGGATCCGGTCGAGGTCTCGGTCCGCCCCGGGGCCCGGAGGCGGGCGGCGATGATGTCGGCCCGCAGTTGGGACTTCACCGCGGCAGCGGAGCGGTGCGCTAGCCAGGAGTTCAGCCAGGCCAGCAGTGCGCGCCCGGCGATGATCGCGGCCAGCACACCCAGTGCAGCCCACAACCCACCGAAGGGCATGGCATCGATGCTGCCCTGCTGGGTGCCGTCCACCCCGCGCGAGTCGAAGACGCGGGCGATCATCCGGGACAGGATCCAGGCCTGGCAGACCACCAGGACCGCCGTCGCGCTGCCCACTGCCACGCCGGCGATCAGATAGGACTTCGTCGCCTTCGCGCGGGTCAACAGTCTGTGATCTATCGCTCCGGCCATGGGGGAGAGTCTGCCCCATCACAGCAAAAGGCCCGAGCCGGTCCGGTGGGACGGGCTCGGGCCTGCTGGCTCGGGGCGAGTCTCTTTCGAGGTACGCCCAGTTGGTCAGTGCACCGGCTGCTGCGGCGCGGCGGCGGGGAGGTTCTTGGTGCTGATCCGCTTGCGGAACACCCAGAACGTCCAGGCCTGATAGCCGAGCACGACGGGCAGGAAGATCGCCGTGGCGACGGTCATGATCGTCAGGGTGTAGGACGTCGAGGCCGCGGACTGGATGGACAGGTCGTTGCCGGCGGTGAGGGCCGGGACGACGTTCGGCCACATCGCGATGAACATGCCGGCGACGGTGGTGAGGATGCTCACGACGGTGCCGATGAACGCCCAACCCTCGCGGCCCTTGCTGTTCATGAACCAGGCAATGCCGACACCGGCGATGGCGAGCACCGCGATGACCAGGCTCAGCGCCCCCTTGCCCCAGCCGAGGCTCAGCCAGATGCCGAAGGCAGCGACGAGGACGATCGCGGCGATGCCGATCTTGGCGGCGAAGTTGCGGGCCTGTTCGCGGATGTCGCCTCGGGTCTTCAGCGCGATGAACAGCGCGCCATGGAACATGAAGACCGCCAGGAAGGTGATCCCACCGAGCAGGGCGAACGGGTTGAACAGGCCGAGGATGTTGCTGAACGTGCCGTCCATGACCCAGTTGCGCTGGACCGGATCAGCCACGATCGGCAGGCCGCGGACGAAGTTCGCGAAGCCGACGCCCAGCACCAGCGGCACCACATAGGAGCCGAACATGATGAAACCGTCGAACAGCTTGCGCCAGTCATCCCGGTCGTGCTTGTGGCGATATTCGAAGGAGACACCGCGCAGGATGAGCCCCAACAGCACCAGGAACAGCGGGATATAGAGCCCGGAGAAGACCGTGGCATACCACTCCGGGAAGGCGGCGAACATCGCACCACCGGCGGTCAGCAGCCACACTTCGTTGCCGTCCCAGACCGGGCCGATCGTGTTGATCATCACCCGCCGGTTTTCTTCCTTGCGGCCCAGGATCGGAAACAGCATGCCGACCCCGAAGTCGAATCCTTCCAGGACGAAGAACCCGATCCACAGGATGGCGATCGCGACGAACCAGATCTCAGCGAGAGTCATGTCAGATTTCCCCGTTCAGCTTCCAGGTCCGCGATCAGTAGGCGAAGGTCAGCGGAGCGTCGTCGTCCTCAAGGACCTTCGGCTCCTCGACATAGTCGGGCAGGCCAGCACGGATGTAGTGCAGGAGCAGCTTCACCTCGATGACGGCGAGGACGCCGTAGACAACGGTGAACCCGATCAGCGAGAACAGCATCTGGCCGGCGGTGACGCCCGGTGAGACACCCGCCTGGGTCGGCATCAGACCGAAGACGACCCACGGCTGGCGGCCCATCTCGGTGAAGATCCAGCCGAACGAGTTGCCGAACAGCGGGGCCAGGGGCAGGACCACCATCAAGGGGACCCACAGCTTGCCTCTGGGCAGACGGTCACCGCGCAGGACCCACAGCATCCAGGCGCCGATCGCCATGGCGATCATGCCGAGGGTGATCATGATCCGGAAGGTCCAATAGGTCACGATGATGTTCGGGTGATAGCCGTTCTGAGCGAAATGGTCCGCGACCTCATCGCCATAACGCTCCCGCAGCATCGGGGTGAATTCCTGCTGATATTGCGCTTCCAGCGGCCGGATGCCGGGCACAGGTTCGGTGAAGTTGCCATAGGACAGGAACGACAGCAGGCCCGGCAGGTGGATGGCGAAGACTTCCTCATCGGCCTCGCGGTTGCCGATGGTGAGGATCGAGAAGTCCGTTGTCGACTCGAACGCACCCTCGGCCGCGGCCATCTTCATCGGTTGCTTCTCATACATCGCCTTGCCCTGGAAGTCGCCGCTGATCATCACGCCCATGCCGGCGATGATGAGCACGATCGCACCGAACTTGGCGGCGAAGCGATAGGGGATGACCTCGTGGTCATGGTCGGCGATCTTCTGCATGCCCTCAACGTCGTTCAAGTCGGCCTGGGCCGGACGCAGCTTGTTCAACCGATGCAGGTGCCAACCGGCGACGGCGGCCAGGAACGATGCGGAGACGAGCCAGGCCGCGGTCATCTGGTGCGGGAACGTCGCGATGAAGACCTTGTTGGTCAACACGGCAACGAAGTCGGTGAGCTCGGCGCGGTTGGTCTCTGGGTTGAACCGATAGCCCTCGGGGTTCTGCATGAAGGCATTGGCCGCGAGGATGAACACCGCGGAGAGGTTCGTGCCGATCGCAACCAGCCAGATCGTGGCTAGGTGCAGGTGCTTGTTCAGCCGGTCCCAGCCGAAGATCCACAGGCCGAGGAACGTGGATTCCATGAAGAACGCGAGCAGCGCCTCCAGGGCCAGCGGTGCGCCGAAGATGTCACCGACGAAGCGCGAATATTCGGACCAGTTCATGCCGAACTGGAATTCCTGCACGATGCCCGTGACAAGGCCCATCGCAAAGTTGATCAGGAAGAGTTTTCCGTAGAACTTCGTCAACCGCAGATAGTTCTGGTTGCCGGTGCGCACCCACAACGTCTGCAGAATCGCCACCAGCCACGACAGGGCGAGCGTGATCGGAACGAAGAGGAAGTGATAGACGGTGGTGATGCCGAACTGCCACCGAGCGATGGTTTCCGAGCTCATGGCGGCCAACGTACTACTCGCTGTAGGAGAACGGTACTCCCCAGACGCCATATGAACGTAACAGATAGGGCGCAGTACTCTTACAGGCTGTAGTAGAGCATGCGACGATGGGCGCATGGCTGTCCTGGGCGAACTGGAAAGCAGCGTCATGGACGTGCTGTGGCGCGTTGACGGTGCCGTATCGGTCCGTGACGTGCACACCGAAATCGCCCGCAGTCGCGACTTGGCGTACACGACGGTGATGACCGTCCTGGACCGACTCGAGAAGAAGAGCCTCGTCTCGCGGGTCCGCCAGGGTCGGCAGTGGCTTTATTCGCCCAGCCAGACACGAGAAGACCTCATCGCCGGTGAGGTCCTGGAGTTGCTCGGCGACGATCCCGCTGCCCGCCACGCGGTGTGGGCGGAGATCATCGGTCGGCTGCCCAGCGTGGATCGGGACGCGCTCAAGGAGTTGCTCGGCCGGCCACCGTCGGTCACCTGACCGACCGCGACCGGCAGGCGGGTCAGCTGACCGGGGCGGTGAACTGCGACTGATACAGCCGGGCGTACGCCCCTTGGGCCTCCAACAACTCCGCGTGCGTGCCCTGCTCGACGATCCGGCCCTC
>JAUNUL010000011.1:14355-21075 GCA_030538175.1 Propionibacteriaceae bacterium
ATGGTGGACAGGCGGTGGGCGATGACGAACGAGGTCCGGTCCTTGCGCAGCGCCGACATCGCGTGCTGCACCAGCGCCTCGGTGCGGGTATCGACCGAGGACGTCGCCTCGTCGAGGATCAGCAGCGCCGGATCCGACAGGAACGCCCGGGCGATCGTGATCAGCTGCTTCTCACCGGCCGACACGTTCGACGATTCCTCGTCGATGACGGTGTCATAGCCGTCGGGCAGGGCATGGACGAACCGGTCGACATACGTCGCCGTCGCTGCCGCCATGATCTGTTCCTCGGTCGCCTCCGGATGCCCGTACGCGATGTTGTCCCGGATCGTGCCCCCGAACAGCCAGGTGTCCTGCAGGACCATGCCGATGTTGGAGCGCAGCGCCCGGCGGGGGACCGAGGTGATGTCGACTCCGTCGAGGGTGATCCGGCCCGCGTCGAGCTCATAGAACCGCATGATCAGGTTGACCAGCGTCGTCTTGCCGGCCCCGGTGGGGCCGACGATCGCAACCGTTTGCCCCGGCTGGACCTCCAGCGACAGATCGGTGATCAGCGGCTTGTCCTTGTCGTACGCGAAGTCGACGCGATCGAAGCGAACATGCCCCCGCGTCGGCTCCAGCGCGCCGTCGCCCTCGCGGACCTGTTCGGCCTCGTCGAGCACCTCGAACACACGCTCCGCGGATGCCACCCCCGACTGCAGCAGGTTGGCCATCGAGGCCACCTGGGTCAGCGGGTGGGTGAACTGCCGGGAATACTGAATGAACGCCTGGACGTCGCCGACGCTCATCGTCCCGCTGAGGACACGCAACCCACCGAGCACGGCGATCGCGACATAGTTGATGTTCCCGATGAGCATCATGAACGGCATGATCAGGCCGCTGATGAACTGGGACCCGAACGAGGCGCGATAGAGCTCGTCGTTGCGTTCGGCGAAGACCTGTTCCACCTCGCGCTGGCGGCCGAAGACCTTCACCAGCGAGTGACCCGTGTAGGCCTCCTCGATGTGGGAGTTCAACTCACCGGTCGACTTCCACGTCTGGGCGAACAGGACCTGGGAACGCTTGCCGACCAGGATCGTCACCACCAGCGCCAGGGGGATGGTGATGAGAGCGATCAGCGTCAGGAATGGCGAGATCCACATCATCATCACCAACACGCCGATCACGGTCAGCAGTGCGTTGATGAGTTGGGACAGGGTCTGCTGGAGGCTGTTCGAGACGTTGTCGATGTCGTTGGTGACCCGGCTCAGCAGCTCACCACGCGGCTGCTTGTCGAAATACGGCAGCGGCAGGCGGTTGAGCTTCGCCTCGACATCGCGACGCATGCGATAGACCGTGCGCTGGACGACGTTGTTGAGCAGGAGGAACCCGAGCCACCCCAGCAGTGCCGACACCACCGACACCACCAGCGCGAACAGCAGGATCCAGCCGAGCCGTTCGAAGTCGATGCCCACCCCCGGCACCGCGGTGGAGTTGGCGAGCAGATCCGCCAGCGTGTTGTCCCCACTGGCGCGCAGGCCGGCGACGATCTCGTCCTTGCTGCGCCCGGGCTGCATCCGCTCCATCATGGTGCCGAGCACGCCGTTGAACAGGACGTCGGTGCCCCAGCCGAGGATCTTGGGGCCGAGTACGCCCAGTGCCACGCCGATCACGGTGAGCGCGAGAACGACCAGGATGACGGCCCGCTCAGGGCGCAGATGGCCCACCAGACGCTTGAAGGATGGGCCGAAGTTGATGGCCTTCTCCACCGGCTTGGGGCCGTGCGGGCCACCCGCCTGGGGGCCGGTCGGGGCGTGCTTCGGGCGCGCCGCCGACTTGCGCTGGACCGCGGTCCCGGCGCCGCCGCTCGCTGTCCCCTCGTCAACACCGGTCGGGGTCCCGCTGTGCTCGGCGGGCATCGGCTTCTCCGCTGACTCGGTCATGCCGTGGCCTCCTCGATGGACAGCTGGGAGTCGACGATCTCGGCGTACGTCGGGCAGGTCGCCAGCAGGTCATCATGCCTGCCGCGGCCGACGATCTGGCCGTTCTCGAGCACGATGATCCGATCCGCATGCCGGATCGTGGCCACCCGCTGGGCGACGACGATCATCGTCGACTCAGCGGTGACCGGCTTCAGGGCTGCACGAAGCCGGGCATCGGTGGCCACGTCGAGTGCTGAGAAGGAGTCGTCGAACAGGTAGATCTCGGGTCGCTTCACCAGCGCCCGGGCAATCGAGAGCCGTTGCCGCTGGCCGCCGGAGATGTTCGTGCCGCCCTGGGCGATCTCGGCGTCCAGGCCGCCTTCCATGGCACGCACGAAATCCTCGGCCTGGGCGACCCGCAGGGCCTCCCAGAGCTCGTCATCGGTGGCGTCCGGGTTGCCATAGCGCAGGTTGGAGGCGACGCTGCCGCTGAACAGATAGGGCTGCTGTGGCACCAGGCCGATGCGGGCCCACAGCTCCTCCAGGGGGAAGTCCCGGACATCGAACCCGTCGACCAGGACCCGGCCATCCGTTGCGTCGAACAGGCGGGGGATCAGGTTGAGCAGCGTGGTCTTGCCGGCACCGGTCGAGCCGATGATCGCGGTCGTCCGCCCTGGCTCGGCCACCAGATCGACGCCCTCCAGCACGCTGGCATCGGCGCCGGGATAGGTGAAGCTGACGCCCTCGAATGCCACCCAACCACCGGCGGAGGCCGGGCGTACGTCCTTCGAAGGGGGAGCGACCGACGAGACGGTCTCGAGCACTTCCCCGATCCGGTCCGCCGAGACGGCGGCCCGCGGCACGATGACCAACATGAACGAGGCCATCATGACCGACATCAGAATCTGGGTCAGATAGACCAGGAAGGCCATCAACTGGCCCACCTGGAGGTCGCCGGAAGCAATGCGCTGACCGCCGAACCAGACCACAGCCACCGACGACGCGTTCATGATGAGCGTGACCACCGGGAAGATCAACGCCATATAGCGACCGACTCCGAGAGCCGTAGCCGTCAACTCGGCATTGGCCTTGTCGAAGCGCTGGGATTCGTGCTCCTCGCGGGTGAACGCGCGGACCACCCGGATGCCGGTGATCTGCTCGCGCAGGACCCGGTTGAGGGTGTCGATGCGGGTCTGCATCAGCCGGAACAGGGGACCGACCCGGCTCACCAGCAGCACCATGATCACGGCCAGCAGCGGGACCACGACGACCAACAGGATGGTCAGCCCCGGGTCTTCCCGCAGCGCCATGATCACCCCGCCCACCATCGTCAGCGGTGCCGCGACCACGATCGTGGCGGTCATCACGACCAGCATCTGCAACTGCTGGACGTCGTTGGTGTTGCGCGTGATGAGGCTCGGTGCGCCGAAACGGTTGAACTCTCGGCTGGAGAACGACAGCACATGTCCGAACAACTTGCTGCGGACATCCCGGCCGAAGCCCATGGCCGCCATGGCGCCGAAGCGAACCGCCAGGATCATGCAGATGACCTGGATCACGCTGACGCCGAGCATGATCAGCCCATAGCGCCAGATCGCGCCGATATCGCCGCGGGTGACCCCCTCATCGATGACCCGTGCGTTCAGGGTCGGCACCAGCAAACCCGTGAGCGTGGCGATCAACTGAAGCACCACCACCGCAACCAGCAGGCCGGCATAGGGCTTGAGAAAGCGTGCGGACAGCTTCAACAGCATGTGTGTTCCCCCTTGCGAAGCGCGGTCGTCACTCCTGGGTGAGACCGGCGCTGATCAGCCGCACTGATACTTCCGCAGCGAGCCGCAGCGCGGCACGCCGGGTGTTCTTGTGCAGGCGGCCGAAGTCGATCACCCCACCCTCCGCAATGTGCGGATCGGTCGGGATCTCCACGATCGGGTGGCTCGAGCCGAACCAGGAGGCGCCGTTGTCCTTGACCACCTGCTGGGAATCCTGGGGCCCGTTGGTGGCGGCGATGACCGTCCGTTCCAACAGCGCCGGGTTCGTATCCTGCAACGACTCCAACATGCGCGCCGCGGGGATGAGGCTGTCCTTGCGCCACTTCGTCGGCACGACGAGGCAGTCGGCCTGTGCGGCAGCGGCGGCCCAGTTCGGAGCGGCCTCGTTATTGCCGGTGTCGACGACGATCACCTGGAAATAGCGGGCGAACAGCTCATGGACCTGACGGAAGTTCTGCCCGGTCACGACGTGGCCCGCGTGCTGGGCGGAGCCGAGGGTATAGAAGTTGCCGGTGTCCTGGTGGTTCAGGAAATAGGCCAAGTCGGTGAACTGCGAGGTGGACCACCGCAGCTCCTCCAGCTTGGCCAGCATGTCGTGGACGCTGCGTCGGTGCGGGGACGTGGTCCGGTCAGGCATGGTGCCGCGGAGCTCGTTGTTGTCCCAGGCCACCACGCCGCCGCCGCGGTTCAGGCCGAACGCGCCCGAGAGCAGCACACTCGTCGGTGTCTTGCCGGAGCCACCCTTGGGGTTGGCCACCATGACCGTGACGGGACGATGGAACAGGGTCTTCACGGTCGAGAGGTCACGGAACTCGTCGAGCTCCCGCTGGGACGGCTTGAGGCCGAACCAGGACCGCCAGCCGGAGGTCGCCTTCTGTGGGGTGTCGGGGGTCAGCTGGCTGATCAGTTCACCAGCCGAACGCCGGGGTTCCTGGTCGGTCAGCGTGCCCGAGTTCTCGACGACCCGGGGCTCAGGTCGAGCCTGCTGGGGACGGGCGAACGGGGTCTGCTCGCGCGCGGTCCGCGTGCGCTCTGCGGCCTCGCCGGTGCGGCTGGATGTGGCTGTGCCGCTGCGGGCTGTCGTCATGGTGTCTCCCTTGGTGCTCTGCGCTGTCGTGTCGTCCGCAGTGGTGTCGTCCGCTGTCGTGGTGTCAGCAGGGGGGTCGTCCCCCGCCCGGGTGTCAGCACCGGGCCCGGGGGAACCGGGGGCGGGAACAGCGGCCCACCGACCCCGCCGGGGGCCGGGCTCGGGGCGCGAGCCACCGGCAACCGACGATTCATCGCCGGGGTCAGCGCGGCGTTCGCTCATCGGTCCTCCCAGAACTCGGCGTGGTTTCCACTGTGTTCACTGCATGGGGACCAAGCCGGCCAGCGCAGAGGTCGTGGCGCCAGGGGCCGGCAGGTGCAGGGCGAGGCCCTGACAGTTTCCCCGTCCTAGCAGAATAGGCGTGACTCCCGAAAGGAATGTGGCCTATGCCGTTCGATGAAACATTCGCCGCGGTCGTCTTCGACATGGACGGCACCCTGATCATCTCCGAGCCGGCCATTATCCGCGCATGGACCACCTGGGCGATCGAGCACCAGGTGACTGCTCAGCAATTGCAGGGTTTCCACGGCATGCCGACCGCGGATGTGGTCCGGGCGGTGACCGATCCCGCTGTCTTCGACGATGCGCTGGCCCGGATCGATGAACTTGAGCTCGTGGAGGTTGCCGGCATCGTGCCGGTGCCTGGCAGTGTTGACGCGCTTACGGCGCTGCCTCCGTCCCGGGTGGCCATTGCCACGTCCTCCAGGGAGCCGGTCGCCCGCGTCCGACTCGCGTCGAGCGGGGTGCGGGTGCCGGATGTCGTGGTGACCGTCGATGAGGTCGAGCGCGGCAAACCAGCCCCCGACATTTTCTTGCTGGCCGCTGAACGCCTCGGCGTGGATCCCGCCGCATGTCTCGCGGTCGAGGACGCCGTGCACGGGTTGACCGCCGCGCGGGCCGCGGGGATGCGGACGCTGGCGGTCACCACGACCACCCCGGCCGATCAGCTGAGCCCCATCGCGGACATCGTCGTGACCGATCTCTCCGCCGTGCGGTTCGAAACGGTCAGTGACGGCGTACGCCTGCAGCGCGCCTGACCGGCCGGGTTGCCCAACTGGCAGCTGAACAGCCGGGCGCTCAACTGATCAGCTGAACGGCCAACCCTGTCCCGCCGGGCCGGCGTTTCCGCCGCGGTTCTGGCTGTCGTCGCGCCCTTCGCTGCCCCCTGACGGCTCCTGACCGACCACGCGCCACGGATTGTTGTCGTCCACGGCAGGAGCGGGGGGCTGGCTCGCAGCGTCCGGGGTGCCCCCCAGCCCGCCGAACTCGGTTCCGCGGGCCAGCCGGGTGGCGTCGACATCGTCAGCGCCGGGAGCCGCGGAAAAGGGGGTTTCATTGCCATAGACGGATCGGGCCGGCTGTTCATCGGAACCGGTCGAGTTGTCGTCGCTGCCGAGGGGCCCGGAGAAGTCGGTGTGGCCGTTGTCGCTGGACTCACCTGCAGAGGCGGCCGCAGCGGACAGGTCGCTGGTGCCGCCGGTCAGTTCCGCACCGGCGGGCTGTGCCAGGTCGACATCGCTCACCATCTCGAGTTCGTCGGCCAGGGTGACAGCGGTGCCATAGGCGACGATCTCGTCATTGGTCGAGTCGAATCGAAGCCCGACCACCGCGTCGGCGTCGGCCGCCTTCGCCATCTCGGCCATCCGGCTCACCGCCTCCTGGCGGGCGCGGGTCAACGCAGTCAGATCCTTGGACGCCGGGCGCAGTGCCACCCCGATGACCTCACCGAGGGTCGTGGCGATGAACGACTCCGGGTCTTCCTCAAGGGTGTGCACCGGCACCGCATGTTCGGCGATCGTCAGTGGGGCCGAGGGAGCAACCGACTCACGACCGGGCTGATTGCCCTGCCAGCCCTCAGGGCCGGTTGCCGAAGGCGCCGACTGGGGGCGCTGTTGCGGCTGGCTCTGGGCATAGGGATTCGGCTGCCCCTGGGGCTGGCCATAGGGGTTGGGCGCGCCATAGG